>JBGSVR010000183.1:0-2594 GCA_041752855.1 Thermosynechococcaceae cyanobacterium | reverse complement strand
TAAGCACTTTAAAAATAGGCTTGGCTCACTAAACAGCTTTTCACCTCAACCGCACGCCAAAGGATGGGCAGTATCAATGAGCATTAACGATAAGCCAAAACCCTCTCGCTCCAGACTCATTGGCAACATATTGCTAGGGGTTTCAGGGTTATTTCTTCTTGGAAACCTATTTTTGCCCGCGCTACTGGGGCCACGTCCTACGGGTGCGCCTTACAGCCTGTTTATTCATCAGGTGCAGGAAGGTGAAGTAAGCCAGGTTTCTGTGGGTCAGAACCAGATTTTGTATCAGCTCAAGGGCGCAAACGGAGAACCTGGACAAGTTTTAACCACAACTCCCATCTTTGATTTAGAGTTGCCCAAACTTCTAGAGTCTAAGGGTATTGAATTTGCTGCTGCGCCGCCCCCCAAGAACGGCTGGTTTACAAGTCTATTAGGATGGGTGATTCCACCGCTGATTTTTGTCGCTATTTGGCAGTTTTTTGTCGCCCGTGGAGGCGGAGGCGGACAGCAGGGCGTTCTTTCGATTGGTAAGAGCAAAGCCAAGGTTTATGTAGAAGGTGAATCTGCCAAAATCAGCTTTGCAGATGTGGCTGGGGTAGAAGAAGCCAAGACAGAGCTAGTCGAAATTGTAGACTTTCTCAAAAGCCCAGCGCGCTTTACAGACATTGGCGCACGAATTCCCAAGGGTGTGCTGCTGGTGGGACCTCCAGGAACAGGCAAAACGCTGCTGGCAAAGGCCGTTGCAGGGGAAGCTGGCGTACCGTTCTTCAGTATTTCTGGGTCTGAGTTTGTCGAAATGTTTGTCGGTGTTGGATCTTCACGGGTGCGCGACCTCTTTGACCAGGCCAAAAAACAGGCTCCCTGCATCATTTTTATTGATGAACTCGACGCGATCGGCAAATCCCGCAACAGCGGCGGTTTTTACGGCGGCAACGATGAGCGAGAGCAAACCCTCAATCAGCTTTTGACCGAAATGGATGGCTTTGCCGCAGGGGACGCGACGGTCATTGTACTCGCCGCCACCAACCGACCCGAAAGTCTAGACTCTGCACTCTTACGTCCCGGTCGGTTTGACCGTCAAGTCTTAGTTGATCGCCCTGATCTTGCGGGTCGTGAGGCGATTCTCAACATTCACTCCCAGAAGGTGAAGCTGGGTGTAGATGTGAACTTAAGGGCGATCGCCACGCGTACCCCTGGGTTTGCAGGCGCAGATCTCGCAAACTTGGTCAACGAAGCGGCGCTATTGGCAGCACGAAACCATCGCCTGACCGTGGCACAAGAAGACTTTGCTGAAGCGATCGAACGAGTGGTGGCAGGTCTAGAAAAGAAAAGCCGTGTACTCAACGAAACAGAGAAGAAAATTGTGGCTTACCACGAAGTGGGGCACGCCATTGTGGGAGCTATGACAACAGGCAGCGGTCGTGTTGAAAAGATTTCAATTGTGCCACGGGGCATGGCGGCGCTGGGCTACACGCTTCAGCTCCCCACCGAAGATCGGTTCTTGAAAGATGAAACGGAGCTACGCGGTGAAATTGCAACTCTCTTAGGCGGACGCTCTGCTGAAGAAATTGTGTTTGGCAGCATTACCACAGGTGCCTCCAACGATCTACAGCGCGCCACCGATCTGGCAGAACGTATGGTTACAACCTACGGCATGAGCAAAGTGCTTGGGCCATTGGCCTATCAGCAGGGGCAGCAGTCTATGTTTTTGGGCAACGGGGCTTCTAACCCTCGACGAGCAGTGAGCGAAGAAACCTCCCAAGCCATTGACCGAGAAGTTAAAGAGATTGTGGAAGGTGCCCATGAACAGGCGCTCTCCCTACTCAGAAATAATCGAGAGCTGCTTGAGACCATTACCGCTCAACTGCTCGAAACTGAGGTCATTGAAGGCGAAACGCTATATGGCTTACTGGGTCAGGTTAAGGCTGTGGCTGAAGCGCCTGAAACTGTCCTTGTTTAGCCAAGGTTTTGGCCATCAATAAATTCATCAATCCCCTCTCGGGAGGGGCAGGGGTGGGTTAGTCAGTAGCGCCATTGACTAACCCACCCCGCCCTACGGGCACCCCTCCCGAGAGGGGATTTTCTTAGACTTGTGCGTACACGATGTCCTTAGAAACACAGCGCCAACCATTCTCCAAGTCCGTGTCTAGTGCCTGAACACTGTTTTTGATTAAAGCAAGCTTTTTCTGACGAGGTAGCTGCTTAATCGCATATTCTGCCTGTAGTGCTTCTGTTTTTGTTTTGAATAGACAGTATGCTAACAGCGCGATCGGTCGATTTGCCCTTGTGTATCGCGCACCTTTACCAGCATTGTGTGCCTTGATGCGCTGCTCTACGTTTTTGCTGTATCCCGTATAAAGTGAGCCGTTGGCACACTGGGCGATGTAGACATAATGCTGCTCTGACGGCTGTGGTTCTGACGGCTGTGGTTTTGACATAGATTGCCGCTTTACGGGTCAGACTGCACGTTTTGCTTGTTCAATCCGGTTTTTGACTTTATGCATAATTTGACCACGCAGAGTACATAAAGGTTGAAATTCCGCGCACAGTTCTGCTTTATGAGACCACACTGGCTTTAGCGGTAGCTTTAGAAT
>JBGSVR010000182.1:0-14841 GCA_041752855.1 Thermosynechococcaceae cyanobacterium | reverse complement strand
AACTCAGGCCGTGTCGTTTCGTTTATGGGCTTTATTAAAAACCCGCCCATCGAACACAAAGCCCACGATCGCCAAGTCGCGCTCTCTAGCCGCAGACTGCAAGTTTGCCTTAACCAAATTAGTGAAACGCTAACGGCTCTTGGTCAAGAACGCCAAACATTACTAGACTCAGAAATCATTGTAGAGCGTGTCTTAACACGATCTTCTGGGGTCAAACAGCAGTCTAGCCTGTGTCGCTCTCAGATTGCATTGGCCTACGGCATTCTTGAAAAGCTAGAGCAGGCATACAACAAACTCCGAATCGACCTAGAACTTGCCGTCACACAGCCGCCTCAAAATACAGGCGTGTTTAAGACTCAGATTCAGCAGCAGGTCAAACTGGTGCGGCAACTAGAATCACAAAAGGACTTGGCTTTACGGAGCATTAGCTAAGCTTGCCGTGCTGCCATAAGTATAATTACGTTGCCATAAACAACCTGGGAAGCCTTGTCTTTTAAGGAAAAATCAAGTGTCTGTAATAAAAGTTACCAATCTTGCCAAAGATAAACAAAACTTATAAAACTACAAATCATATTCGATGTCTTACTTATTGAATTTGATCCCCTTGTGTACTAAAGTCAACAATAAGCATAGACAAAGCCACTAAGTTTTTTAAGCTTTTCCATAGGCTTGAAACAGGGATAAACCCTCTGAGAGGGGTAATACTGTTGTGTCTGAAATGACGAGCAAAGAAAGGTTTCTGCGCGTTTTAGCCCATAGCCTTCCCTTGCCTCTGGACATGCCCATCCAGCTCGAATTTTTACAGGAAGAGATTAAATGTCCTATTCGCAAACACAAACACAATCGAAGTCTGGCTATAAGGCCGGTGTGCAAGATTATCGGCTAACTTACTACACGCCAGACTATACGCCAAAAGATACTGATATCTTGGCTGCTTTCCGCGTCACGGTTCAGCCCGGAGTGCCCTTTGAAGAAGCTGCTGCTGCGGTAGCCGCCGAGTCTTCCACAGGTACCTGGACAACCGTGTGGACAGACCTATTGACCGACCTTGATCGCTACAAAGGTCGCTGCTACGATATCGAACCCACGCCTGGTGAAAGCGATCAGTTTATTGCTTTTATTGCTTATCCTTTGGATCTGTTTGAAGAAGGATCTGTCACCAACCTATTGACCTCTTTGGTCGGTAACGTGTTTGGTTTCAAAGCCCTCAAGGCATTGCGTCTAGAAGATCTTCGTCTTCCTGTGGCCTACCTCAAAACCTTCCAAGGGCCTCCCCACGGGATTCAGGTTGAGCGGGACAAGCTCAACAAGTACGGTCGTCCCATGCTGGGCTGCACCATCAAGCCTAAACTCGGTCTGTCGGCGAAAAACTACGGTCGTGCCGTCTATGAGTGCCTACGCGGTGGTCTAGACTTTACTAAAGATGATGAAAACATCAACTCTCAGCCGTTCCAACGCTGGAGAGACCGTTTCTTGTTTGTTGCAGACGCAATTCATAAGGCTCAGGCTCAAACCGGAGAAATCAAGGGTCACTACCTCAACGTGACCGCTGGCACCTGCGAAGAAATGATGAAGAGAGCTGAGTTTGCGAAAGAACTCGAAATGCCCATCATCATGCATGACTTCTTTACCGCAGGTTTTACTGCCAATACAACCTTGGCGCAGTGGTGCCGCGATAATGGCCTATTGCTCCACATTCACCGTGCAATGCATGCTGTGGTTGACCGTCAAAAGAACCACGGGATTCACTTCCGCGTTTTGGCGAAGTGCCTCCGGATGTCTGGTGGAGACCACATCCACACGGGTACGGTTGTGGGTAAACTCGAAGGCGACAAGGATATCACCTTGGGCTTCATCGACCTACTCCGCGAAAACTACATCGAAGAAGATCGCTCACGTGGGATTTACTTCACTCAAGACTGGGCTTCTATGCCTGGTGTGATGGCTGTGGCTTCCGGTGGGATTCACGTTTGGCACATGCCCGCACTGGTTGACATCTTTGGCGATGACTCCGTGCTTCAGTTTGGTGGTGGTACTTTGGGACACCCTTGGGGTAATGCACCTGGTGCAACTGCAAACCGCGTTGCCCTTGAAGCTTGCGTGCAAGCGCGTAACGAAGGTCGTGACCTCATGCGTGAAGGCGGCGACATCATTCGTGAAGCCTGCAAGTGGAGTCCTGACTTGGCTGCGGCTTGTGAACTGTGGAAAGAAATCAAGTTTGAATTTGAAGCGGTTGACACCATCTAATCAGTTTTTGTAACGCTTCCTGTGGGTGCAGAGTGAAGGGTTGCGAAAGAATAGACTAATATCTCTTCATTCGTTGATCCTTCATTTCAACCCCTATGGATGTAAAGCAGATTGCGAAAGATACAACCAAAACGCTTATCAGCTATTTAACCTATCGCGCAGTGCGGGTTGTTTACGAACAGCTTGACGAAACCGAACCTAAGCGAGCTTACTGGCTTCACCAGTTTGCTTCTCGAGAAAGCATCAAAGACGGCGAAGCTTTCCTTCGTGCTTTATTTGATGAGCGCCAAGAACTGGCCTTTCGGGTTTTGACTGTACGGGAAACGTTAGCCGATGAAATTGCTGATTTCTTGCCGGAAATGTTGCGAACAACGACGACGCAGCTCAACACCGAGCATCGAAAGCAGCAGCTAGAGCGGATGACCCAGGTTGCTCTGAGCAGTGAGCTAAACCATCCAGAACAGGAAGAGCATTCTGAGCCTGATGAAAATCTTGAGTCGGCTTGACCCTTAAGCCGCTACTGCTGCTATTACCCATCCGACATTTACGAGGAATTCGATGAAGACTCTACCCATTGAAAAGCGCTACGAAACTTTTTCATACTTGCCTCCTTTGAGCGATCAGCAAGTTGCGCGTCAGATTCAGTACACTCTTGACCAAGGCTACTATCCTTGTGTTGAGTTCTGTGAAGACCCTCAGCCCCAAGACTACTACTGGACGATGTGGAAGCTGCCTTTGTTCTCTTGCCACTCTCCTCAAGAGTTGCTCAGAGAAGTTCAGGAATGCAAGTCTGAGTATCCTGAGTCCTACATTCGCATTGTGGCGTTTGATAACGTGAAA
Organism: Thermosynechococcaceae cyanobacterium; assembly: GCA_041752855.1. GTDB lineage: Bacteria > Cyanobacteriota > Cyanobacteriia > Thermosynechococcales > Thermosynechococcaceae > JAAURS01. Next base: position 11,754 of record JBGSVR010000182.1, on the reverse strand, counting down.
CAGTGCCAAGTCATGAGCTTTATTGTACAAAAGCCTGGTACTAAGGCTGGCTATCGCTACTAAGGCAATCAGATAGAGAGCGGCGATCGCTCTTTAATAAAAAGAGGTGGAGTTTTTCCACCTCTTTTGTTTGTATTTGTGTTTATATTTTTTGGGGTCAGGCTATGGCAAATCTAGAGCGCTTAATTTTGATGGCAGAAGACGAGCTGACCCAGTACAGCACGGATGCCCGCAAAATTGAAAAGCTGCGCCGCAAAATTGCGCTCTCGGTATCTGCGACAGAACAACGGCAGATCAAGGAAACGCTGATAGCAGAAATGCCCTCTGGTGGTTTTGGAGAACTGGTGAGAGAGCAACGCCAGACGGTCGCTTTGCCTTTTTGGGGCATTGCTGGACTGGGGCTACTGACCGGAATTTCGTTTATGCAGCCGCTAGATTTTCTGGCGACGTTGGGTGGCGCAGCAGCGGCGATCGCCCTTCAGCGCTGGGGCTGGAAACTTCAGGCTAAAAAGCTGGTTATCCAGACCCTAGAAGAACTAGAAGAAAGCATGAAAAACCCGAACGCTTGATTTCTAAAAATTAGGCAAGCTTTGAGCGAATCTCTTCTACACGCTTGCGATTCACGCCTAAATCAGATTGACCTAAACGAGAGGCAGAGCGCACATGAATAACCTTCGCACTGTCATCGGCATAAAACTCGACATCATCCACAAACCCCATGAGCTTGCTGGCAAACTCGGCGTAGAGGTAGTTATCGTCTGCCTGAATGATTTTGGTGCGCTCTGACCCTTCAATGATGGTTTTGAGCTTGGCGATCGCCGTTTTTCCATCCCCCACATAAGCAATCGGCGCAACGCTATGCTCTGCATCTGTCGCAGATGCCTGACTCGAAACACAGTTGGGTGTGTTGGGGCAGGCCGCAAGCTGACCGTTTTGAACCCCGAGAATGCTGGGACGAGTACCTGGAAAAGACAGAATAGCCATAGTGTTTTGAGCGGGTTGAAACAGTGGGTAAGCTGAGACTGCAACAGGGGTAACTCCCCAGATAGCGATGATGAGTAATGTTAGACTGACTGCTGATTTAAACCAATGCCCCATACTATTCTCCTAGGCTACACTACCGTTTAACCTAGCACGGGCGTTGCCTCATGAAGAATGAGACGGTTGCCTTGGGGGTCGTATGCATAAATTTCTCGCCCGTGGGAAGCCTGCTGGATTTGCCCAGGGGGCGGGTAGCCCAGGGTGGTGAGATGGGCGATCGCAATTTCTAGATTCTCAACCTCAAGACATAGGCTCATACTGCCGCTAGAGGGAGATTCAAACTCTATCTGATGGGCGGTGCTGGGCTTAAATAGGCCAATTCGTAAACCCTCTAGCGCAAACTCAGCATAAACATTGGGGATATCTATAATTGGATCTTTTTCTAATAACGCCCGATAGAAATTTTTCAGGGTGTGACCGTCTAAATCGGCGATCGCCACAAAAACGCTCTTTCTGACAAAACTCATTCTCCCTCCTATCTTCAGGACTTAAACTTCATCGTCATTTCTAGACGAGAAAGGGCGCTGTTGGCAGATTCTTTGACATAAGAGTCTGTTTCACCATCTTCAATGAGAAGGGTCAACACGCTTACCCCGCGCGGGTCGCCAATGGAGCCAATGGCATTTACCAGAGATACCCCTAATGCTGGATTATCCGTGGACTGGAGTGCCTCAATCAAAATATCAACGGCTGGGGCACCCATTTCACCCAGCGCCATTACAGCGGCAATATTGACCACTGGGTTGGGATCGTTGAGGGCAGTTTTTAAACCCTGCATACCTTCAGCAGAGAGTGGAACATCAGGATAGTTAATGACGACCTGTGCCAATGCCTTAACAGCACTGCCCCGAACCGTAACGTCGTCACTGCTCAGCAATGCCTCTACTAAAGGAGAAACGGTATCTGAACCAATAATGCCCAGTGCTTTGACAGCAGATCGGCGATAGTTGGTGTCCGTTTCGCCCAATAGACCCATCAGTCTAGGGATAGTCGTTTCGTCTCGATTCTCTGCGATGTCCCACATGGCCTGATCGCGCAGGTGAGGGTTGGGGTGCTTGAGCTGTTGAAAAAAGGCTTCTGTAGACATAGGTTTGCAGGAAAGAAAGAGGATAAGACGAGCTGAAAAATGCTATGGCTTAACGCTAGCGGCTTTTGCCGCAACGAGCCAATCTGAGTCTTGGGTCAGGGCTTTATGAGCGCTAAAATCATTAAGCGTTTCAAGCGCTATCAGTGACGCATATTTAAGATCCCAGATTTTAGTTTCTAGACAGGCTTTGAGGTCGGGGATGGCACTGGGGTTGCCGAGTTCAGAAAGGGCGATCGCCGCTGCTGCTCTGGATTTTTGAAATTGGGGCTGCTTGTTGTGAAGGGCTTCAATCAATAAATCATAGGCAGGGGCATGTTTGAGCCATCCCATAAGCTTCATGACGTGGAAGTGGGCACCGTAATCATTGTGAGCTTCTTCGGCGTAGGTCGCAAATAGTGCAACGGGTGCTTCTGCTGCATAGTGATTCAATAGGGTTTGAGTCGCTAAATAACAGCGCCCAAAATCCGTTTCGTAAAGTTGCCGAATCAAAACAGATAGGTCAGGCAGTTGCGGATAGCTATGAACCAAACTTAAATCTTTGGGATGATCGCGTAACGTCTGCTCTAAATATGGCTGTACTTTAGCAAAGGTGAGCGAACCATCCGCCATACCCGCTTCTGCTAACATCCGAACCCCGCGTAGCCGAAACACTAACGAAACAGGGCAGCGCACAATATCAGGAATGGCATCGTAATATTTCGCGTCAATTAAGTCTTGAATAGACAGTCGCCGCGCCAGCACGTTGGAATGCTGCATGAGCGCCACCACTTTGCCAATGTGGGTATAGTCTTGGCTCAACCGACAGACTGCCGTAATTGCAGCGCTGGCGGTCGGTAAATCGGTGTTCTCTACAAAGCGTTTGATGCGTTCTAGAGCAGGTTGGTAATTAAGCTTTGCGAGGGTATGAATAATGACGCGATGGGTTTGAGTGGGCTTATCCAGCAATTGCGCCAACGCCTCTAGAATTTCAGGATCTTGCGTCCCAATTTCACCAATAGCCCAAGCTGCATTTTCGACTGTGTAGCAGTCCCCATCCTGAAGGCAGTCATGGATAATTGGCAGCGCCTGCTGCGCCTCTAGTCGTCCTAGCGTCTCAATGGCCTTACGCCGCACAATCCGGTTTTCGAGAACCGGATCGGTTTGCTGTACGGCTCTTATCAAAGCTTGGATCGACTGCTCTGTGGGGAAGTTGACCAAGTGGGATGCCGCAATATAGCGCGAATCTTCCTCACCGATTTGGTCTTGAGGGGTGTCGAGGAGGGCGATCGCCTGGTCTTCGGTGAGATTATAAAAGTTAAAAAATCGTTTATCCATAGCTATATTAGTGGATCCTAATGGATGAGCCAGCTCACCATAAAACAAACCTGAAGACTCTGTGCAGTTACTTAACCTTAAACTGGCAAAGCAAAAACCAAGAACCTTCAGGCTTGTCGAGGAATAATCTACCGAGTGCAGAACAAGTCTTACAAAATAAGACCCGTCACTTCACTAGGATAGGGAGTTGATGGCGTAGTCAAGCAGTGCATTGTACTCGGTCAATGCTTGAGCAGACATATCGCGAGGCGCACAACCACGGTTACGGGCAAAGCTAAGTGCCTCAACGTAAGGAGCGGTAGGTAGACCCAAAGCGCGATACACTTCACGCTGACCTGCAATACCCCATTCGTCCAAAGGACCGGTACCGCCTACAACGAGACAATACTGAACCAAGCGTAGGTAGTGCTTGATGTCACGAGCGCACTTTGCTTTAAAAGTGTCGTTAGAGTTTGCTTCACCCGCATTGTTGAGGTAAGAATACTTTTTGATGCAGGCATCGTAAGCTTCTTTTGCAACGTTATCAAGGTTTGCAGCGAGCTTCTCAGCAGCTTCTAAACGAGCGCCAGCACGCTGAATAGAACCCTGTACAGACTCTAAATCAGAGGTGCTAGGAAAACGACCTGCTGCATCGGCTGATGCAATAACGGTAGTAACAACGGATTTCATTTCTTAAATCTCCAAGATTTTGTACTGTGAGCTGATGTTTCAGTCTTATTGAGCCAATTGCGAGGGGCAATGACTAGCTCAGCGCTGAAATCACGCGGTCAAAGTAGCTGGATGCTTCAGCAACCAAGCTAGCGCAACGATCCTCAACAACGATGGAACCCATTTTGCGGAGCTTAGCACCTGCAAAAGATTCGCTGGGGTTGTCTTGGATGTGTGCAGCGGCTTGAGCCTTCATGATTTGAACGGCACGCACTGTAGAGGTGGTGGGCACGCCCAAAGCAGCGTAGGTTTCTTTGAGGCCGTTTAAGCAGCGGTCATCTAGTGCAGATGCATCGCCAGCAAGGAGAGCGTAGGTTACATAGCGAAGGATGATTTCAGCATCACGCAGGCAAGCAGCCATCCGACGGTTGGGGTAGCAGTTGCCGCCGGCTTGAATTAGCCCTTGGTTTTCGCAAATCATCCCAGCAACGGCATCAGACACCATGCAGCTTGCGTTGGATGCAATGGCGTTTACAGCGTCCAAACGACGGTTGCCGCTGGCGACAAACGCTTTAAGCGCATTGATATCGGTAACGGTAGAAGTGCTGGCGTCTGCTGATACTACAGCTCTAGAAAAAGCGTCAAGCATTTCGCTCTCCTTAAAATTTATGATCTATAAAAAACCGATATCTCTTAAATAAATTAAATGTAAGAGACAATACAGAACATAAAAGATGAGGTGTGCGATCGTCTCGGTTATGAGAAACTAAGCAACAATCTTTAACATCTGCGATCAAGTATCTTTAGAATGATTGATCTCAATGAGTTTAAGGGTTGTTTCATAGGAAATATTTCCCTTGAAAAAGCGAAAAAATCCCTGCACTTTAGACTTCTTCGGCTCGGTTTTGGATTTGGGCGATCGCCAATTTTGCCAGCACCTGCACCACGGTTTCTAGATCTTGAAGCGCTGACTGTAAAGGTTCTATTTCTGGCGCATTCCCCAGTTTGCCCAGGGAGCTAACCGCTGCTTTGCGGACTTCAACATCCGGATCTTTGATAGCCAAAATAAGGTGGGGGATCGCAGGCGGGTAGTTAACCTGTCCAAACGCAGAGGCCGCTTCGGTGCGGACAGTGGGTTCAGCATCGGTGAGGGCAGAAACTAAAATGCCGCAAGATTTTTCGTCAGATTGCTCTTGGGCAACGTGGGCGATCGCCCCAATCACGGCACAGCGCACGTCCAGAGAATCTGAATCTAAAGCCTTATAGAGGTACTCTGCTGCCTCCGAGCCAATGAAGGCTAATGCCCAGGCTGCGTGGCCTTTAGTATCTTCAGGCTGTTCGTGAGAGGCCAAAATCTCTAGCAGTGCCGGAACTGCCGCTTCGCCCGTTCTGGCTAATGCCCCAGCCGATGAGCTGCGCACAACGGTATCTTCATCATTGAGAAAAGAATGTAGCAGGGTGGGCACCGCACTAGAATCGCCAATAATGGTGAGCGTTTTTGCTGCTGCCCGTCGCACCACTACATTAGCGTGAGTTTCTAATGCCGTTCGCAGCAGCGGTGTTGCAGCCTCCCCAATTTCGCCTAGGGTTTCGGCAAACCGGAGTCGAATAAGTCCACGCGGGTCGCCCAAGCCTTCTACAAGCTGTCGTAATGTCTGCTGATCTGAGGGGTCAAAGGTGTCTAGCGTAATTTGCTCGCCAACGCGATCTAAGAGCGCGTCGTTTGCGGCGATCTGTAAGGCTGAATCTTCTGTGATGGCGTTGGTATGGCGTGAGTCACCCATCGAGCGTTTCCTAATGATTTAGCGTCAGTACGGCTTGAGTAGAAATTATTGCTGTAGTAGCGTTGCCTGCTGTTGTCGAAGCGCTTCGATTTGGGCGTCAATTTGGGCAAGACTTGGCTCTAAATTAGCAAGAGCCTGAGACTTCATGATTTTAGCCCGTTGTGCCATTGAGAGCGTGTCATTGACTAAGCGCTCTCGATATTGCTCTAGCTCAGCAATAATTTCGGTTAGTGCTTCAGGCGTTGCGGGTTCAGTGGGGTTCTCGGTTAGGTCTTCTGTTAAAGAATTTGAAGGATCTGACATTTTGATCGCCTTGTCTTGATATGACTTGTGAATATAAATGATTTACCTTTGATCTTCTCAGATTGAGGTTCCCATAGGGAAATCCTTTTTATAGAATTTCAAGCTGACCCGCAGCCGTAATGCGTAGCTCTGATACCCCATTCACCTCTATCGGCTGAACGTCTTTAATGGCGACCTTCTTAAAGTTCAGCGCTGCGGGTGAGTCTAGCTTCGGATCGCTATCCAGTACGGTTCTGGGCAAGATTAGTCGATAGGTTTTACGTTCAGCGCCTTGGAGCGTGAATTCAATGCGGTCACTATAAGCGCGATAGCCACTGGTTTTACCGACAATACTGTTCTCAGGGAGAGCGCTTTGATTATCAGGCTTGCTGCTCACATTGCCGCAGTAGAAATTCACGGGGTTGGCCTGCCAATTAGAGCAGCTCGTAATTTCTTCTACACGGTTCACAACCTTTAGAAATTCGGTATAGTCTACGGGGGTTCCGGCGCCATAACGCGCGTTTTTCTGAATGGAGGGGGGCGCTGCCAAAAGCAGATCTGTCACGAGCTTCTGATCTTGCTTTGTGAGCGTGGGGGCTAAGTAAACCCCTGCCAGAGGGATGGCTCGACTGACGTGGAGAACGCGCAGGTCAGTGGCTTTTTTGACGGCGTTGCTATAGTTACTGGTTCCAACATCAACCTGCCCAGAACGAACTTTCTTGATGCTTTCGCGGGAACTATTGTTCATATCCACCCGTAGGGTCTTGCCGTACAAATCGTAGACAGGCATGTAGAACCCAGGGGCACTGTTAAAGTCAGCTAAGGCAATGGTTTTAGTGGCATTGAGGTCATCTAAAGACTTAATAGGGCTATCTTTGCGAACCACCAGTACAGATTCACTCTGGGTGCGGTCTGGGGACATCCGTGCTGCAAACTGATACTTGTTTGCCACCGCTGCGGCTGAAAGCATTGGGGCAGTGGTAAAGGCGAGTTCCCACTTTTGGGATTTGATCTCTTGTTTAGCGCGTTCGAGTGCCTGATCGCTGGAGGCATCAATGATATGAAGTTTCACTGAAACATCGTTGCCAAAGCGCTCTTGAAGCTTCGTTTTGAAATAGTTGGTGAGGTCGTTGTAGCCCACGATTGAATTGGGTCGAGTCGCAGCCGCTTCGCCGTTGGTGGGGGCTGCTGCTGCGGGGGATCTGGAGTACCGAATTACGCCGATATCTAAAGTGCGATCGCCCCCAAAGGCACCCTGCGGTTTGTCAGACACTGCCCCAAAGATTTGGCTCCCGACAAACACAACACCAGCGGCTGCCGCCAACCCGAGGCCCAACGGAAGGAGAAATTTCCGTCGTGGCGCATTCTTTTTTGCTGTTTGGGCAGGAACAGGCGTAAACGTTTGAGCAGGAATTTGAGTGGGTGGGTGAGTCGGTGCAGTGGGGGGTCTAAGTTGAGTATGTGAGTCTTTTAAGGCATTTAATGCTTCTGTGGCATTGTTATAGCGATCTTTACTTTGGTTTCGCACCATTTTGGAGAGAACGGCGGCAAGTCCATCGCTTACTAAAGCCGCCTCAGTCCACTGCAATTCGCCCGTCTCGTTATCAACCTGTAGTTCCGTCAGCATTAAGCCCGTAATCGCCTGGATGCAAATCATGCCGAGGGCGTAGAGATCGCTATTGAGTTTGGGATGTCCGTAGGCCTGCTCTGTGGGCATGTAGCCGTAGGTGCCCACGATGGTGCCGGCTAGGGCTGGGTTAGATGCGGTGAGGTCGGCCTGCACCTGACGCACGGCTCCAAAATCGATCAGCACGAGGCGACTATCTCGAGCGCGGCGAATAATGTTATCGGGCTTGATATCGCGATGGATTACATTTTGACCATGAATAAATTCAAGGATTGGCAAAATTTCCAGCAAAAAGCGAATCACCTGAACTTCAGACCACGGCTCTCCAGGCTTTAGTTCAGTGGTAAGGGTGTGCCCTTCAATAAACTCTTCGACTAGATAAAACTCGTGATTTTCTTCAAAGTGCGCCAGCAAACGCGGAATTCGGTCATGTTCTCCGAGATGCTCTAGCACTTCGGCTTCCCGTTGAAACAGGGTTCTGGCAATGGCTAAAAGTTTAGGGTCTTGAGACAAGGGCTGGAGTTTTTTAACGACGCACTGCGGATTGCTGGGGCGCTGCGTATCTTCAGCGAGATAGGCTTGAGACATACCGCCGGAGCTGAGCATGTTCAAGAGCCTGTAGCGATAGCTGAGGAGTGAACCGTTATTCATTGTCGTTGCTCCTTGTCTGGTCTGCGATTGGGGAAGGTAGAAAGAGTGGGAACTGAACACTAAATTAAGTTATCGGTTCAATTCCTTTAGAAGAATTAAACACATCTTATGGGCGGGACAAGATCGAGTCAGTGATATGGATCAAAATGAGTAGTGATGCTGCGATCGCCTGCCTGTGATTGCGATCACCAAAAAAATACCCAGCAATAAAACTGGGTTTCGACTTCGCTCAACCTCCGTATTGGTGTGGGTTGAGCGAAGTCGAAACCCAATCTCAGTTTGTAAGTTTGCTTATAGCCACCGACTTCGTTTTGCGGCGGCGACCCTATTCGTCTTGAGGCGGAAACTTTAGATTTTCTTCTAATAGAGCAATTTCATCGCGATGGGCGGTAATACGAAGCCGAGTTTGATTGATGTTATCTAACCCTTTCACCGATAAAACGATCTGTTCGGGTCGAGTCGATTTGGTTTGATAAAACCAACCTGCCAAGGGCGCAACCAATACGCTGAGGAACCCCCAATAGCCGACAGAGGGAAACTGCACCAAAAGCGTTAGCCCGAAGCAAATTGCGCCCACCGCAGCCAGTGCCGAGAGGAACAGCGCTAGACCTGCACTGGCGCGTACCAGTCCTGTAAACACCACCCGATTTTGATTTCGGTCTACCGATTGCAGCCGATAGGCACGTTGTTCTAGATATTCTGTCACGGACTGCACAAGCTGCTGATCGGGTTGGGGTATAGACCAGGTGGCTGTCTCAAGCCGTGGTTTGACCGAAGCTTTAATAAAGAAACCCAGACCAATGGTGATGAGTACGGTCAAAAAGAAGACTGAGGGTAAAACAAGGGTATTCATCATTGGCTATGCCGGAGTGCAGCGAGAAGAAAAAGAGTGAAGCTCAATCTAGCTTAGCAAGAGATTTAGAAAGGAACTTCGCCAATAGCACGCTAGTCGTGAGTTTTGGGAAACATAGAGATACACATAACGTTATTCCCTTATCCCCGCACTCAACGATGCAATCGGTACTGGCTATGTCCAATGACAACACACCTCTAAAAAAACCGTTTAACGAGCCTGGTGAAGACTTTGATCCAAGCTCGCTCAAGCTGAGTCTAGAGGACGATGGGCCTGAACTTTCAGATGAAGCCCATCTTGAGTTTTCTGACAATCGGCAGCAGCGACGCACCACAGACCTTGTGCGGATCTACCTCCAAGAAATTGGGCGGGTTCGTCTGTTGGGTCGAGACGAAGAGGTGACGGAAGCCCAAAAGGTGCAGCGCTACATGCATCTGCTGGTGCTACGCAATAAAGCGCTGACGGGCGATCATCCTGCCATTGCAGAGTATGCGCGGCTCATGGAAGTACGCGATCGCCTTACCTGTAATCTAGGCCATCGTCCGTCCCTAGAGCGCTGGGCGAGAGAAGCCGATATTGAGTTTGTGAACCTCAAACCCTCCATTTCAGAAGGGAAAGCGGCCTATGCTGAATCTATTGGCTGGCTGGTGAGTGACCTAGATCGGGTCATGAAGGAAGGCATCCGTGCAAAAGAGCTGATGATTCAGGCCAACCTTCGTCTTGTGGTATCGGTGGCTAAGAAGTATCAAAACCGAGGGCTAGAGCTACTGGATCTGATTCAAGAAGGGACGCTGGGTCTAGAGCGCGCGGTTGAAAAGTTTGACCCGACCAAGGGGTATCGCTTTAGTACCTATGCGTACTGGTGGATTCGTCAGGGCATTACGCGGGCGATCGCCACTCAAAGCCGCACAATCCGCCTGCCCGTCCACATTACCGAAAAGCTCAACAAGCTCAAAAAAGCACAGCGTAAAATCGCACAGGCCAAAGGCCGCACGCCCACGGTAGAGGATCTTGCGATTGAGCTAGAGACAACCCCTGACCAGATTCGGGAGTTGTTAACACGAGTGCCCCGATCCATTTCGCTAGAGACGAAGGTCGGCAAAGATAAAGACACCGAACTGGGCGATTTACTCGAAACGGACAATATTTCCCCTGAAGAAAGCATGATGCGAGAGTCGCTTCAGCAAGAGCTTCAGGATTTGCTCGCAGAACTCACTACTCGCGAACGAGACGTGATTCAGATGCGGTTTGGCCTAGAAGATGGTCAATCTCATTCCCTTGCCGAAATTGGAAAGGTCTTGGAGCTATCCCGTGAACGGGTTCGCCAGATTGAGTCTAAGGCGCTACAAAAGCTGCGTCAGCCTAAGCGCAGAAGTCGTGTCCGCGATTTTCTAGAGACCTTTGCTTAAGCGTGGAGATTAGACCTCTTGGACGGTGTCTAATTGAGCTGGATTAGCTAAAAATTAGCGACCCAACTTATTGGGGATATCGCCACAGCCGCCTGGGACAGTGCCTCGCGTTTTAGAGCCACCCCAAGCGCAGCAGTAATATCGCTGTTCTTCGGAGAGGTTTTTGACCTGGCTAAAGTCTGCCCCTTCAATAACGGCTCCCGTATAGGCTCCGGTGCTGTAGTTAGGGGCATTAATGCGATCGCGCGGGCTGGCATTCTCCGCATCCCCATGAAATAGACAGGTGCGTGACAGATCGGCTTGTTTAAGGTTAGCGCCCAACAGCAGCGATCGCGACAGATTGGCGCGGGTAAGGTCACAGGCCGCTAGGCTAATGTTGGTTAGGTTTGCCTCACTGAGTTCGGTAGAGCGTAGGTCGCTATTACACAGATCTACCCCTGCCAACATATTGGTGAGGTCAATTACCCGCACTCCATATTCAACATCTTCTTCGTAGCCACCCAGTCCATCAAAGATAGGGCGACCCAAACGGCGATCGCGCTTTAATGGCGTGAGCAACTTTGCACTTGACAAAAACCGGATGATTTTGGCTTTGCCTTCACCATCTAGACCCGTCAAAATTGAGGCAGTACGACCTTCAGCGATCGCCCGTTCGGGAGGCCAGTCTTCTAACAGTCCTTCATCATTGAGTATCAAGTCAGAAATACCCTGAAAATAAGCGTCGATAGTCTGCTGCTGAGTGATGCGGTTTTGCTGACTGGTCAGGTCTTTAGAAATAACGTACTGCCGCCACGCCACATAGAGCGCCAAAAATGCAACCGAAATTTGGCCCACTGCCCCAAAAACTTCGCCGAGCGCACTCAGCGCCTCCCAGTTAATGCCGCGATTGCCTGGGGCGAGCTGATCGGTTGCCCCACTAAACCGAAGCAGCCCAATGATGCTAAATAGCGTAATTGCCCCCGCCGCAATAATCATTTGAAGGGGACGGGGAATCCATTCATTAACGGCGGCAACCAGGACAGGCCAGAGTACGCGAATGGCAAGGGCGATCGCCACCA
>JBGSVR010000181.1:0-5509 GCA_041752855.1 Thermosynechococcaceae cyanobacterium | reverse complement strand
GCGGATTTAATTTTCGGTATAAAAAGTCACAGTTAGTTCATTAGCACTGCAACTTTAACCACACGAGTGAGAGTTCAGCGCCTGTCTTTTCGCTGGAGAAAAAATCATGATGATGGATATGGATCGTTCCAAACGCGCAATCGGTACCTTTGCAAGTCGTCTGGAGGCAGAGCACGCACTCAATGCGCTGAGTGATTCAACTTTCCCAATGGAAAAGGTTTCTGTGATTGCTCGAGATGCAGACCGTCAAGACACCGTTGGAGGTGTGGAGGTTCAAGAAAATCTCGACAATAAATCTGATGAAGGGGCTACCACTGGCGCTGTGACAGGTGGCGTGGTCGGTGGCGGTACTGGCTTACTGGTAGGTCTGGGAACGCTTGCAATTCCAGGGATTGGACCCATTTTAATGGCGGGTGCTGCTGCAACGGCATTGGCAACAACTTTGGCCGGAACCGCGATTGGTGCAGCAGCAGGTAGCTTGGTGGGCGCTTTAGTAGGGCTTGGCATTCCTGAAGATCGCGCTAAGGTTTATGGCGATCGCATGGCAGAGGGCGGATATCTCGTCATGGTAGACGGCACCGAATCTGAAGTGGCAAGTGCTCAAATTATTCTGCATAGCAAGGGTATTCAGGACTTTGGCATTTATGACGTGCCTACTACTGCTGTCTAAAGTCATTAAGATAGCAACTGCATTTTGGCTTGCTTAAGCCGCAATATTTCTGTTTCAAGAAGGTTAAATATGAATAAATTCATTCCTCTGCTGCTGGGTAGCTTAATGCTGCTGGGTGCCGTTGGCTGTGACAATGCAGCAAAAACGAGCGCTGATGCCCCTGGTAGCACCAGTGAGTCACCGATGGCTCCGGATGCTCAATCCGCAGCAAGCACAAAAGATGATGCCATGAGCGACACGCGCAAGGCTCAAGTCGAGTCTGACATCCGCGCTCGGGAGCAGCGAAACAACGTGACTGGTGGAGATGCAGTTAGGGACAATGCAGATCTTCAAAGCCAGGTTCGGGGTAAATTAGAAGCCAACATACCCGCAAGTCAGCTAACGGTTGATGCAAAGGATGGGGCTGTGACCATCGCCGGAACGGTTTCTAATCAATCGCAATTAGCGAAGATAGAACCCTTAGCAATGCAAATCAAAGGGGTTAAAAGTGTGGTAAATAAGGCAGCGGTTGCACCCGCAAAGCCAAATTAAATTAGCCTAAAGCCAACCTTAAAAGTTAGTAGTCTGAGACTACTAACTTTTTTGTTTATTGAGGCGTTTAGACTAATGCAGATCTTTCGCTTAGTAATCCATCGCGCTGGCGCAGCTTTAGAAGTTAGGGTTGTGGTACTTTCTTGAGTTGAATCTGAGCAGCTTGGGCGATCGCCACCAGTTCATTCATCTCCGGCACAAGGATGTTTTCTGCCATCCCAACCCAAAGCAAAAATTCTACATTCCCAGCAGGCCCCGATAAAGGAGACCAGGTCAACCCCTGATAGTGCCAGCCCAACGCTTGGGCAGATTTTAAGACTGTGGCGATCGCCCAAGCTTGATCCTTCGCCTCCCGTACCACCCCTTTACCTACGCGGTCTTTCCCAACCTCAAATTGAGGCTTCACGAGCAAGATTGCCTCGCGGGGCGGCAATAGCAATGCCCAAAAAGCAGGCAGCACTTTTGTGAGTGAAATAAACGATACGTCCATAACCCCTAGGTCAGGCCACTGCGCATCTGGCAGATAGAGATCTTCATGCTGAAGGTGCCGTAAATTAGTACGTTCTTTAAGAACCACTCTAGGGTCTGTGCGGAGCGCCCAAGCAACTTGCCCATAGCCCACATCTACGCCATAGACCTGCTTCGCCCCGTTCTGAAGAAGGCAATCTGTAAAGCCGCCTGTCGAAATGCCGCCATCTAGACAAATCCGATCTTGTGCCTTTATGGGAAACGTCTCTAAGGCTTTCGCTAACTTTTCGCCGCCACGGGAGACATAGGGCGATCGCGCTTTTAGGTGAATTTCTGCATCGACGGGCACATCGGTTCCTGGCTTATCAATCACCTGGCGATTGACCTGCACATCTCCTGCCCGGATGAGCCGCTGAGCCTGTTGCCGTGAATCGCAAAATTCTCGTTCAACCAATAAAAGATCGATGCGCTGTTTAGCCAAGGGGGTTTAGCTTGAAATGAATGCCTTTTACTATTGTGGCATCTTGCGATCGCGACATCTGCACCCAGCGTCTAATCAGAGCGCTAAGGTTCTAAGTTGCGTAGGGTATGCTTTCAGTAAGGTGAGCGTCGTTAAAGTAAAACGGTCTTCTAATTCTTTCCATCGTAATTTTGACGGTACCTATGCTTTCTCCGATTGAGTCTTCGTTCAAAACAGACAGCTACATCAATTTGGATGCAGCCAGCCAAGAGTCTGGGGTGACTTTATTTGCTGGCATAGCGGATGGAGCTTCCATCGCCATCCGCTCTCGGTTTGTAGGAGAACGCCTTAATCTCAAAACCTTAGAAACTGCCGCGCCGCTCGCTTCTAGCCCCTTACTGATTCGGGCGGGAAGTGACGGCTGTGCCGTTTTATTTCGCTATGGGGTAGCGGTCTTATTTAACCTTAGCTCCGTTGAAGAAGCAGACTTTTTAGAACGATTACAGCCATTTATCTCAGAACCTGCTCAAATATTAGTCTCAGAACAAATTGAGGTGGCGTTTGAATTAGACGCCAAAGAACGGATTGGGCACAATGTAATCTGGCTCAAAGACCGCAGCGTAGAGCGACTTCAGGTGGTTGCAGATATCTTCGCGAAAAGCGTCATTCTTGAATACTACGAGAACCAAATTGCGAAGCTGTTTGAGCGTATTCGACCGTTTGCAGATGCCATCCAGAACCAAGGCGCACGTCGGCCTAAAGATCAGGAATTACTGCGTCAAATTGGCGGTACGCTGCTGATTCAGCACAAAATGGTGGGGATTGTTGAAGTAGGCGAAAAGCCAGACCCACTGTGGGAACGACCGGACTTAGAGCGGCTCTATTTACGGCTAGAAGATGAGTACGAACTACGAGAACGCCTGCTAGCACTAGAGCGCAAGCTGACGCTGGTGTCTCGCACGGCTGAAACAGCCCTAGAGCTGATGCAGCATGATAGTAGTCATCGAGTGGAGTGGTATATCGTTGCGCTCATTGTGGTCGAGATTTTGCTTTCGGTATATGAGCTGTGGATTAAGAAAGGATAGGGTTATCCTTATTTTGTTGGGGCTACTCAGACAGCACCACTAAGCCCCATTTAACGAATGAATGATCAAGTCTTTTCTGTTTGCCAAAATACAGGAAGCAAAGTAAGCGCTAATCTACGACCACCAGCTACCCCACCACCAGCCCATCTTTAACGTGAATAGTGCGCTGAGTTTTAGCGGCAATGTCAGGCTCGTGGGTCACAATCACAATCGTGATGCCCTGGCGGTTTAGATCTCCTAACAGCCCCATCACCTCTTCTGAGGTTTCGGTATCTAAGGCTCCGGTCGGTTCATCGGCGAGGACAAGCGCTGGACGGTTGACCAAGGCACGGGCGATCGCCACCCGCTGCTGCTGGCCTCCAGAAAGCTGATTGGGGCGATTGAACAGCCGCTCTGCTAAGCCCACCTGTGTCAGCGCCTCTTCAGCACGGATACGACGCTTGGGCTTAGGGATACCTGCATACACCATTGGCAGCATGACGTTATCGAGGGCAGTGGCGCGGTTGAGCAAATTAAACTGCTGAAACACAAAGCCAATGCGCTGATTGCGGATATAGGCCAGCTCATCATTATTGAGGGTGGTTAAACTGCGGCCTTCTAAGATGTAGTGCCCCTCTGTTGGGCGATCTAGGCAGCCCAGAATGTTCATTAGGGTCGATTTACCAGAGCCAGAAACCCCCATAATGGCGACATATTCACCTTCTTCAATGGCGAGGTCAATGCCTTTAAGCACGGGTACATCCACCTCGCCTAAGCGATAGGTTTTGATGATTTGCTCCATCCAGATCATGTTTACCATGACGGCTAATCGCTCCGTAAGGCCGTAATAGGGTCAAGCTGAGAGGCATTTCGAGCCGGAATTACCCCCGCGAGTAAGCCCACGACTAAGGCCAAAGCCAGCCCCGCAAAAACAGACCATAAAGAGATCACAAAGGGAAACTTAAACGAGGCTGAGGCCGCAAACGCTAAACTGACCCCAATTGCCACCCCAATGGCACCACCCGCCAGAGACACCATGATGGCCTCTGCCAAAAACTGGCTCAGCACGGCGCTATTCGTCGCCCCAATCGCCTTACGAATGCCAATTTCGCGGGTGCGCTCTACCACTGACACCAGCATGATATTCGCAATGCCGATGCCGCCTACAACTAAGGAAATTCCGGCGATCGCACTCACCAAAACCGTGAACAGCCCCACCACGCTGCTGAAGGTGTTGATAATATCAATCTGACTGCTAATGCGAAAATCGTCGGGATTGGGCGGAAAAATGCCGTGGCGAATCCGCAGTACGTTTGTCACCTGAAACTGAGCGGCCTCCAACTGAGCCTGGTCTGCCGCCTTAATCCAAAATCCGCTAATTGCAGTGCCATTGAGCGAAGCATTCCCCACAATCTGGGCTGACATAGTGGTGAGGGGCACATACACGCGGTCATCCTGATCCTGTCCGCCCACAGAGCCTTTAGGTTCCATCACCCCCACCACACGAAAGCGTCCCGCCTGAATGCGGACGCTTTTGCCAATGGGGGTTTCTCCTGCTGCAAACAAATCGTCTTTAACCTTACTGCCCAGTATCGTGACAGACTCCGCGTTATTGAGATCGTCCTGGGTAAAAAACTGCCCTAATTGGGGCTTAATTTCTTTGACGTCAGAGTAATTTAGATCCACGCCCAAAACCGAGGTAGAGCTATTTTGCTCGCCGTAGACCACCTGCCCACCCCGCTGCAAAAAGGCCGTCACAGCTTCCGCTGCCGGAGACTGCTGGGCGATCGCCTGGGCATCTTCCCAGGTCAACGTGGTGGCAGAGCCGGACCCTTGACTAATGCCGCCCGAACGCGCTGCACCCGATAACACCAGCATAACGTTGGTGCCCAACGCCTGAATTTGCTGCTCGGTGGCCTTTTGTACCCCCTGCCCCACAGACGTGACCATAATGACCGAGGCAATGCCAATAATGACCCCCAGCATCGTGAGGCTGGTGCGTAGACGATTGCTCCAGAGGGCTTCCACTGCCATGGTCGCAATTTCTAAAAAAGAGATTTTAATGGTGCGAATGCGCTTGGTTTCCATTAGAGTCCACCGCCCCTTCGTCCGCCGCTACCACCGCCGCCCGAACCGCCTAAGCCAGGAAAGACTGAAGGGGTACGAGACGCAGGACGTTCCCCTTGGGGGAAGCTGAGCAGAACGCGATCGCCAGCCGACAACCCAGAAGTAACCACGGTTTTGTCTTCAACGCTAACCCCCGTAACAATCGGCGTAAACCGAGAACGACGGCGATTGCCGCTGCTGCTGCCCTCT
>JBGSVR010000180.1:0-3067 GCA_041752855.1 Thermosynechococcaceae cyanobacterium | reverse complement strand
ATCTGACGATACAGGTGGGTAGGGTCATTCATGGGTTTTTGCTCTTGTTTGGTCACTTAAGCGTCTCATGAATCCCTATCCTTTGTCGTCCTCAAACCTCGCTCTCGTAAGCTTTGTAGATACTTGTGTCAGGCAGTCAGGTTTCTACCTGTTGTCGGATTAATGGGGTCGTAGTTACGCACCAACAGCACACCATTATTGGGGTTGCTCAGTTGCAGCATCGCCCGTGCCACAGCACTATCGCCAACCAAAAGGCTAGCGCCTGAGGTACGTCTCTGCACGGCATTGTTGCGATCATTCTGAGCCACCAAAATGCTGGTTCCCGCAAAGGCAATCATTACTAGGCCAAGGGCAATGGCAATAGGCAAAGCAAACCCAGCATTTTTAGGGGTGCTACTAAGCCAATACTTGGCTACTATTGAGAGAAGATTTTTGCCTAACATTGAGGTATGTCAAGCAAGCAGAAAAATATGCTCGGAATGCTGCTTGCTTCCTCATAAGATTTTTGTAAGTTTGAATTCCATAAAGCTGTAATGTCAGCATCATAATTGACTGGCACCATCAAGCCCCCCTTCGTGTCTCTAGCATTATTGTGTCATCAAGATTTAGTTTCTACATTGATGAAAACACTTAACTTCTAGGGGGGCTGCGTGATTAAATTTATGATTTTTAGCTGCTGGTCAACACCTCAGAAGGGAGCCGCTGAAAGCTCAATCGCTCGTTGGCAACATCTACAAAAATGGTGTCGCCGTCTTTGTAGTCGCCCCGCAGGATGCCTTTAGCCATCGTGGTTTCTAGCTCTCGCTGAATCGTGCGCTTGAGGGGGCGTGCGCCATAGACAGGGTCGTACCCTACTTCTGCAAGCAGATCCAGCGCCGCATCGGATAGTTTGAGCGCCATCTTTCGTTCTTGAAGCCGCTTCTCAAGCCGCTTGACCTGGAGTTTCACAATATTGCGAAGCTGATCTTTGCGAAGGCTGTGAAAGATGATCGTTTCATCCACACGATTCAGAAATTCAGGGCGGAAACTGCCCCGCAGAGCCTCCAGCACCCGCGTTTGCATTTCACCGTAGCGGCTGTCATCCCCTGCCAAATCAAGGATGTACTGCGACCCGATGTTGCTGGTCATGATGATGATGGCGTTTTTGAAATCTACGGTGCGCCCTTGAGAATCGGTAGCACGACCATCATCGAGAATTTGCAGCAGGATATTGAATACGTCGGGGTGAGCCTTCTCAATTTCATCAAACAGAATTACCGCATAGGGTCTGCGTCGCACAGCTTCGGTAAGCTGACCGCCTTCGTCGTAGCCGACATACCCTGGAGGCGCACCGACTAGGCGCGAGACGGAGTGTTTTTCCATGTACTCTGACATGTCGATCCGCACGATCGCCTCTTCGGTATCAAACATGTAGGCGGCCAGTGCCTTGGCAAGTTCGGTTTTACCGACCCCTGTTGGCCCTAAAAAGATAAAGCTGGCAATCGGTCGGTTGGGGTCGGCGAGTCCGGCGCGTGATCGCTGGATGGCATCTGCCACTGCGGTAACGGCTTCTTCTTGACCAATGACGCGCTGATGTAGCTCATCTTCGAGGTACAGCAGCTTTTCCATTTCAGACTGCACCAGTTTGGTCACGGGTATGCCTGTCCATTTGCCAATAATTTCGGCAATGTCGGCTTCGGTCACTTCCTCACGCAGCATGGAGTGACCCGTGGTTTGGGTTTGGGTAAGGTTGACTTCGGCCTGCTCTAAGTCGCGCTGAAGGCTGGTGAGTTTGCCGTACTTTAGCTCAGCAGCGCGGTTGAGGTCGTAGTCGCGCTCGGCCTGCTGAATTTCGATATTGACGCGATCAATTTCTTCTTTAACGCTTTGGATTTGGTCAATGACGTGTTTCTCAGACTGCCACTGCGCGTTGAGGGTAGACTGCTGTTCTTTCCAATCTGCCATTTCCTTTTCTAGACGCCCCAGCCGATCTTGAGAAGCGCGATCGCTCTCCTTTTGCAAAGACAGCCGCTCCATCTCAAGCTGAAGCACTTTGCGATCAATTTCGTCGAGCTCCTCTGGCTTGGAGGTAATTTCCATTTTGAGCTTGGCGGCGGCTTCATCCATCAAATCGATCGCCTTATCGGGCAAGAAGCGATCGCTGATGTAGCGCGTTGAGAGGGTTGCCGCAGCCACCAAGGCATTGTCAGAAATCTTGACCCCGTGGTGAACTTCGTAGCGTTCCTTTAGACCGCGCAAAATTGAAATGGTGTCTTCAATGGTGGGCTGGTCGATAAACACCTGCTGAAAGCGTCGCTCTAAGGCCGCGTCTTTTTCGATGTATTTGCGGTATTCATCTAGGGTGGTGGCACCAATACAGCGCAGTTCGCCCCGTGCAAGCATAGGTTTGAGCAGATTGCCAGCATCCATAGAGCCTTGGCTGGCACCTGCGCCGACCACGGTATGAATTTCGTCAATAAACAGAATAATTTGACCGTTAGATTCGGTCACTTCTTTAAGTACCGATTTAAGGCGTTCTTCAAATTCGCCCCTGTACTTTGCCCCTGCGATCAGTGCGCCCATATCTAGGGTGATGAGCTGGCGATCGCGCAAAGATTCCGGCACGTCTCCCGCAATGATGCGCTGGGCTAAACCCTCAGCGATCGCCGTTTTACCCACCCCTGGTTCCCCAATCAGCACCGGATTATTTTTGGTACGGCGAGACAGAATTTGAATCGTGCGGCGAATTTCGTCATCTCGACCAATCACAGGGTCGAGTTTGCCCGCTTTTGCCAATTGGGTGAGGTCACGCCCGTATTTTTCGAGCGATTCGTACTTGCCTTCAGGATTTTGATCCGTCACTTTTTGACTTCCCCGTATTTGCTCAATGACTTTTCGCAGCTTGTCTTCATCTAGCCCCACTTCCCGCAGCAGCCCCTGACCAAAGCGATCGTCTTTCGCGTAGGCCAGGATTAAATGCTCAATGGAAATGTATTCATCTTCAAAAGATTGGCGGTAGCCATCGGCACGATCCAGCAGCGTATCTAAGCTGCGACCCAAATAAACCGAGCTGCTGGGTGTGCTGAGC
>JBGSVR010000179.1:0-1699 GCA_041752855.1 Thermosynechococcaceae cyanobacterium | reverse complement strand
GACTGCTTCATGGATCGCCCCAGATTCTCTAATCGTCAATCCGCCGTTCCGCCCTGGTTCTGGCTAGGTGTCGCTGCACTTTGGACCGTTGCGCTTGGCCTACGGTTTTGGGGTCTAGAACGCTTTAACACCCTCGTTTTTGACGAGATTTACTTCGCTAAGTTTGGTCATAACTACCTCATCCACACACCTTTTTTTGATGCCCATCCGCCCTTAGGCAAGTATCTAATTGCCGTGGGTATTTGGCTTAAAGGGTTTAACCCGTGGGGCTATCGCTGGATGAATGCCCTGACAGGGTCTTTCATTCCTATTATTGTGGTGGGGATTGGGGTTCAGTTAACGCACCGCTATAGCTTTGCGCTTTTGGCAGGGGCACTTACCGTGCTGGATGGCCTACTGCTAGTAGAGTCTCGCTATGGACTCATCAATGTCTACCTCCTCGCCTTTGGGCTTTTGGCGCACTGGCTCACCTTACTGAGCGTCAATCAACGAGGCTGGAAACATTGGGCAGTCTTGACGCTGGCAGGGTTAAGCTTTGGGGCAGCAGCAGCCGTAAAGTGGACAGGGTTAGGCTTTTTGCTGGGGCTGTACTTATTTTGGATTATTGGGCAGTTCTATCGTCTAAGGCAAAAAGATCAAAAGGCGTTTTCAGAGATTCCTCTAGAAAAACTGCTGCGGTGGTCGTTTTTCTTCAAACTGTTCGTCTTTATTCCTGTGGTGGGCGCTGTATTGTATAGCCTGCTCTGGATTCCGCATTTGCTTCAAAATCCAGAGTTTGGGTTTATTGAAGTGCATCAGCAGATGTTTGGCTACCACAAGCGGGTGGGCAGCGGCCCCTCCATACATCCCTACTGCTCATCGTTGCCAACTTGGCCTTTCATGCTGCGTCCGGTGAGCTATTTTTACCAGCTTGCGTCATCGCTCCAAGAAGCAATGCCCATGACCGGGCCGCCCCTTCCGTTTGACAAAGCAAAGTACATCTACAGCGTTTACGCCATGGGCAACCCGCCACTGTGGTGGGCGACTACGGTGGCGATCGCCCTGGTAATCGGCAAAACCCTTTGGCAGATGGCTCAAACAGGATGGAAAAAAATCAAGGCATCCTCTCAAAACGCAATTCAATTTAAGCCAGAACGTCACTATCTGCCGCTCTATCTGACCACCAGCTATGCCGCTCATTTGCTGCCTTGGCTCAGCATTAGCCGCTGTGCTTTTTTGTATCACTACATGCCGGCATATCTCTTTAGCAGCATCGCTTTAGCCTGGGTGCTAGACGCATGGCTTCCTAGCAAAAATAGATCCTTGCGGATCCTATCGCTCGTGGTTATTGCCTTGACCATGCTTGGCTTTTTGTTTTGGCTACCCTTTTATTTGGGTTTACCCATTAGCCCCAGAGAATGGCAGTGGCATACCTGGTTTCCCTCTTGGATTTAGCAACAGCCTATGAGAATCTAGCTAAATGAGAATCTATCTCAAGGAATTAAGATGTGTAATCTCTCATGTGCTACCGTTCGATGCAAAGATATATTGTTAAAATCGGTAACAAAGATGAGCCAAATTAGGAAGCCTTTTGTATGGGACGCGTAGGAGTTTTGCTGCTGAATTTAGGAGGGCCAGAGCAACTCAGTGATGTCCGTCCCTTTTTGTACAACCTATTTTCAGATCCTGAAATTATTCGCATTCCCTTTCCTTGGCTTCA
>JBGSVR010000178.1:0-7140 GCA_041752855.1 Thermosynechococcaceae cyanobacterium | reverse complement strand
GCACAGGTAGAGCAAGCACCCGCACGACAAGAGAACGGAAGATCAATGCCTTGCTCTTCGGCAACGTCGAGAATGTACTCATCATCAGGTACGTCGATTGTGGTATCGAGACCTTCAGCTTCATTGATTAATCTAACCTTGAAAGTTGCCATACAGTCGTCCTCTCAATTCATGGAAACGGCAGTTCTCGTTTAAGCAAGTCCCTGGAGTGCATCTGATTGATGTACAGGGTGATGAATGAGCTGATATGTAAGCACAGCATCACCTCACTTAGGTTCTCCATTTTTGATACTACGTGAAATTTTAAGATTTAGACTACATCCCCCATAATCTGGTCAACGGGATTTGTAATATAAACGGTTCCTAAGTCTGTAAATAACTTATCAAAGGGGCTGCCAATCCACCGTAATGTCGTGTTTCTGCGGCTTTTTCTAGTTTTATATAGCTTTATGCGAATAAATATCTACTTTTATTGACAAATACTTATAGCTCTGGATCTGTATGTTTCTAGTCATTTCTAGCTCAGCGGCATTGCAGAGACTAGAACCGCTCTACACAAAGCTATAGTGATGAAGAGTATCCTGCACAAGCGCATGGAATCAATGTCAAAAAATGCAAAGCAGCCCTTTGAGTCTTGGAGTACAGGCTATGAACTCCCAACGGTTAGCCACGACTGGCAGGCTTTAACCACGGCGGTTGCAACTCGGTATAACCGTGAATATAAAAGAGAAGCCTTTGACCTCCCCGCAGAGATAGAGTCTATGCCCGTGTTCCAAGACTGGGCGGCAGGGAAGCTCCAGGCACGGATTGCGTCAGAGTTTTGGCAAGTTGCGACCCCAAAGAAGAATCAGCATTGGCTCGATATTGGCTGCGGTCTGAGCTTTTTGATTTATCCCTGGCGAGACTGGGATGCCTTTTTCTATGGTCAAGAAATTAGCACCTTTGCCCAAGAAGCGCTCAAAAGCCGAGGGCCACAGCTCAATTCCAAGCTATTTAAGGGCGTTGAGTTAGGCGCAGCGCACCAGCTCGGCTACGCGGCATCGCAGTTTGACGGCGTTGTGGCAACGGGATGGAGCTGCTATTACCCGCTGGAGTATTGGGAATTGGTACTAGAACAAGTCAAGCGATCGCTGAAACCCTCCGGCATGTTCATCTTTGACGCGGTTGACCCAGACAAAGAACTGGCCGAAAACTGGTCGATTCTAGAAACTTATTTAGGCGCAGAGGTGCTTCTGCCTGCGCTCTCAGAGTGGAAAGCGCTGGTGCGTGCGGCAGGTGGAACCATCGCAAAAACGGCTGATGGAGAACTATTCCAGACGTTTTTGGTGCGGTTTTAAGCCTTTGTGGCTAAGACCCCGCGTTGACGACGGCATAGTCTACGAGCTGACCCATTTTGGTACGCAATGTCTCTAGCCCGTGACGCTGACTGGCAGAGATGAAGAGCGCATGGGGGAATTCTTCGGTGGCGATCGCCAAGGTATCGGCATCCACCTGGTCAATTTTGTTGAACACCAGCAGTACAGGGCCTGGGGTAATAGGCATCTCTTTCAAAATCTCCATGACTGAGCGGATCTGAGACATCCAGGCAGGGTGAGACAGATCTACGACGTGGAGCAGCGCGTCGGCATCGGTCACTTCTTCTAGGGTGGCGCGGAAGGCATCTACCAGAGATGGCGGCAGCTCGTGAATAAACCCAACGGTGTCCGTTAGCAGAATTTGCTGGAGTTCTTCAGAATGGGCGTTGGGCACTACGGTACGCCGCGTGGTGGGGTCTAGCGTTGCAAAAAGCTGATCGGCGGCGAACACTTCGGCATTAGTGAGGGTATTGAGCAGAGTGGATTTACCCGCGTTGGTGTAGCCCACCACCGCAATGACGGGCACCCCGTGATGCTGCCGCTTCTGTCGTAAGCGCGAGCGATGAGCCTGGAGCTGCGTCACCTGCTGCTGAAGCCGGCTGACGCGCTGCTGAATGGTACGGCGCTCGGTTTCAAGCTTGGTTTCTCCAGGCCCACGGGTGCCAATTCCACCGCCTAGTCGGGACATGGCCTGCCCTCGTCCGGTGAGGCGCGGCATCCGGTACTCTAGCTGGGCTAGCTCTACCTGAAGTTTGCCCTCTTGAGACTGGGCACGCTGGGCAAAGATATCCAGAATTACCTCGGTGCGATCCACAATCCGAATCCCAATTTGGTTTTCTAGGTTCCGGCCTTGAGAAGGGGACAAATCTCGGTTAAAGACTACCAGATTGGCTCCCAAGGTTTGGGCATGTAGGGCAATCTCCTCGACCTTCCCTTGACCGACAACGGTTTGAGGGTGGGGCTGCGATCGCTTTTGGCAAATTTCATCGAGCACCTGTCCCCCTGCGCTTTCGACCAGTAGCTTCAGCTCTGCGAGTCCATCTTGGAACTGCTCCATGGTCATGGTTTGCGTCATTAACCCCACCAACACTACCCGATCAATTCCGGTAGCTGACTTACCCCCAGTGGTAGCGGCGACGGCTGGAGCTTCAGACTGGCGAAACTCATCTTCTAGATTAGAAACGAGGTCTAAGAGATCTTGCTGCGCTAAATTGTCGGGGTCAATGGCCTCAGAAACTGTCCACGGATGCTCAAGATTAGGCACCAGATGCGCCAGATATGCCGCCTTGACATAGCCCGTCGCGCCACCCCCACGGCGCTCAAATCCGCCTCCGGTTAGGCTCAATACGGCTAAGGCATCCAGTCGCTGAAGCACCATTGAGGTGAGGGCGGCTTCATTGGGCGGCTCCCCTTTTAGCGTGGTGGCAATACAGCGAATGCCGCTGAGTCGTTCTGCGCCATAGCGGGGCATCTCTTGAGGCGACATCTGAGTTTGGCGCGGGGTGCCCACGCCCACCCGTATGACCTGCCCCCGTCGATTGAGATAGGTGCAGATCGGCTCCTGAATTTCGGTGCTGATGGCAGCAAGACGCTGGGCAAACTCTGAGGTTGTAATGCGATCGCCAGGTAGCCGCTGATGATAAAGTCGCCGCAACTGCTTAATCTGATTGCTCTTCAGCCCTTGTAAATTGCCGTAGATCGTTTCGATAAGGCATTACCTCCAAATCAGACAGTACAGATGAAGCCATAACTCCATCTTAAGGGGATCAATTTTCGCTGAGTGCAAATGCAGAATATGATCAAAAAAGTACGTTTTTGCAGTCAAGTTCTGAACGAATGGGCATCACCTTAGACCAAATCGCCACTTATCTTGCCCCGAAAGGCTTAGTTTATGACGTTCAGCCCGAGAAGTCGCGCATTTTAGTTCGCTTAGTGCTGGAAACCACCGAAAATCTTTTAGTAGTGATCCAGCTTGATGAAGAAGGGCGATTCTTTAAGCTATTTGCCCCTGAAATCTTAGCAGGGGTGAAAGATCATCCCCACAAAACCGCCATTCTCCAAACCATGCTCAGCATTTCTTGGGAAACCAAAATGCTCCAGTGGGAGTACGACCCCTCTGACGGCGAAATTCGCGCCATTATTGAGTTTCCCATTGAAGACTCAACGCTGACTGCCCAGCAGTTTAACCGCTGCTTTGATGGACTTATTGAAATTGTGGGTGACTGGGCATTACCCCGCCTCCATGCGGTAATGGAAACGGGCATCGATCCAGGAGATGAAGAGGAAGCTTTACTGGGTGAGCAGCTCTTGCTTGCCATCCAAGAAGAGTCCCCTGGAATGCTGACATTGCTAGAACGCGCAATGGAGTCTCGCAAGCAGCGCGGACAGTTTCCGAAGGCTCATTCCCACCCCGACCCCGCGTGATCAAATCTGACCTACTTGCAGCCCAAAGACTCGCGAGTTGCAACCCCAGTGACGGGGTTAACGCCGCTGGCAGACTTACATAAGGCCACTACCTGAATTTTGTCGAGAACCGCATCGCTAAAGTCTGCCCCCGTCACCGTGGCACCTCGGAATGTTGATTTTAGCAGCAGGGCACCGTTTAAAATGGCGTTGGTAAAATCGGCTTTAGTGAAGTCTGAGACATAGGCCAGTCCATCGGTCATATTGACGCCGTTAAAGTTTGCCTCAGATAAGACAGCGCCATTAAACACAACGCCCCGCAGGTCTGCCCCGCTAAAGTCTGCCCCCACTGAGCTTTGCATCACTAAACTCGGCCTGCTGTAGATTTTTGCCCACAAAGTTTTTGGAGGCGATCGCCACATCGTCATAGGCACGAATTGCAGCGGAACTGGCGGCATGGGCGGGCATTGGAACCCAGCACAGCACGCTTAAGAAAATGCCTAATACACCTATCAGCAGTTTTGTCATAAATCTTCCGTTCAAAGCTCCTATGTATTGCATTGCAGCAAATTAACTTGCATTCGGCTTATTTTGCGATCGCCACATTGCGTTCAAAAGCGCTTACCTTCATTCTAAAGGTTGGTGGACATAGGATTAGCCAGCATTAGCCAAAACTGAGCAATCTCTGCTAAGAAGCATCTCAGCCCCACTCCTGCTAGTTATCCGTTAGAATTTGCCCTATATCAACAATTGCCTAGCCCACTTGGACTTCTGCCGTGGCAAATGGTGCCCATCTCAAACTGATTCGTCGTGGCGTTAGGCGCTGGAATCAATGGCGTCAAATTCATTTTTCTGAAGGTCTAGATTTAAGCGGTGCTGACCTTCAGGACTTAGATTTAGCGGGCATCAATTTTATAGGCGTTAACTTAACCGGAGCCAATCTTCAAAATGCGAGCCTAAAGGGGGGGCTTTTACGGTTTGCCAACCTGACCCTAAGCAACTGCCAAAACGCTGATTTTACCGAGGCCGACTTAAACACTGCTCATTTAATCCAAGGGAACTTCCGTCGTGCAAAATTATCTCGGGCTGATCTCTCTCGGGCTGATCTTAGAGAGGCGAATTTAAGTCATGCTTGGGCAGAGCAGTCTTTTTGTATTGAAATCAATCTGGCACAGGCAAATCTAGCGTCTGTCAATTTTAGTCAGGCCATTTTGACTGAGGCAAATTTACAGGGAGCAAACCTTAGTCAGGCAAATTTGAGCAAAGCAGATTTGAGCTTTATTAACCTCCATAATGCTAACCTCGCTCAGGCAAACTTGAGTAAGGCAATCTGCGTTGAGGGAAACATGAGTGATGCCAATTTAAGCGGCGCGACCTTTTACTGTGCCAACTGTCAGCGCACAAGCTTTCAGGGTGCGTCGCTGCAACAAGCCGACCTGAGCGGGGGGAATTTTGGCGAATCTGATTTTACAAATGCTGACCTTAGTTTTGCCAATCTCAAAGAAGCTAAGGTCGTCAATACGCGATTTCATAATGCAAATCTACAGGGGATTCGCTGGAGCCAAGAAAATATTGAGGAGATGCCCCGGGGCGCAGAGTTAGAAGGTATTCAATGGTCACTTCCCGCCGCAGAATTTAGACAAGATCTCCAGATGCTGGAAGATAACGTAGCAGAAGCTTATGCTGTGACCCAAGCAGGACAAGAATTTCTACAGAATGGGACAGTGCCCGCTCAAAGTGTTTTAGAGGTCGAAACAGGTTTGGCATATCAAGCGCCTTTAATGACGATCGCATTACCAAACCCGATTAATTGGGTTGCATTGGCGATCGCCCTACGGCAGCTCAGTCACATTCATTCCACACCCTTGGTGGTCAACCGTCTTGAAGCCCTGACTCATCAAGAGACGATTCTTAGCCTCAGCCTCAATCTCAAGCTCTTATCGTCAGAGGAAATTGAGGGTAATCTTAAACAGCGCTATGAGGCACTTTGCGCCACATTTTCTCAATCTCTCCCCACGAATAATCTAAACGCCAGACCAGACTCTACTGTAGAAGAGAGCCTTCCGCAGCCTTCATCGGTCAATCAACTGCTTAACCTCGTCATTTCAAACCTGATCTAACCCAGTACGCCATGCAAGCCGCTTCTTCTGTTCGCCCTTCTAAGGCTGTTTATAAGCTCCAATCACAACTTCAAAGCCTGGTCGGCAAGGCCATCTATGACTACAACATGATCGAAGACGGTGATCGCGTGATGGTGTGTCTGTCTGGGGGTAAAGACTCTTACACGATGCTCGATATTTTGCTCAACCTTCAGCGCTGTGCGCCCATTACGTTTGAGATTATCGCCGTCAATCTCGACCAAAAGCAGCCTGGTTTTCCTGAAGACGTGCTGCCCAATTACTTGACGGCATTGGGGGTGTCTTACCGCATTGTCCAAGAAGATACCTACAGCATCGTTACGCGCATTATTCCAGAAGGTAAAACCATGTGCGGGCTATGTTCGCGGCTGCGTCGCGGCATTTTATATCGCATTGCCAATGAAGAGGGCGCAACCAAGGTGGCGCTAGGACATCACCGAGACGATATTGTCGAAACGCTGTTTCTCAATATGTTTCATAAGGGGTTACTCAAGGCCATGCCGCCCAAGCTGATTAGCGACGATGGGCAAAATATCCTCATTCGGCCTTTAGCCTACTGTCGTGAGTCAGATATTCAGCGCTACGCTGATTTACGGCAGTTCCCCATTATTCCGTGCAATTTGTGTGGCTCTCAGCAGAATATGCAGCGCCTCCAGACCAAAAAAATGCTTCAGGCCTGGGAGGCCGAAACGCCTGGGCGTGTTGACAGCATCTTTAGAAGCCTTCAGCATGTCTCTCTGTCGCACTTAGCCGACACAACACTCTACGACTTCAAAGGCTTGATCACAACCCAAGGCGAACCTGAATAGAGGACTTTTCTTCTACCGAACGTCTAAGGCGTGCTGCTTCAGTTCGTCCAAGGTTGCATACTCGATTGCAGCGGCATGAGTGGCTTCTAACACCACAGGCGGAGCCATGCCTGCATCTAGCGCCTCTTTCCAGCGCGATGCGCACAGACACCAGCAGTCTCCTGGCTTAAGTCCTGGGAACTGATAGGCAGGCATCGGCGTGGTGAGATCATTACCCCGTGCTTTTGAAAATGCCAAAAACTCGGCGGTCATCTGGGCACAGACCACATGAATGCCGACATCGCCTGCCCCCGTGCTGCATAAACCATCGCGGTAAAACCCCGTCATGGGCGAAGTACAGCAGGTTTGCAGCGGTCCCCCTAATACATTTTGAGCGTTGCCCATTGATTCCTCTCGTTTGCGTCAGCCTTTATGGGTAGCTTACTGAGTTTGAAG
>JBGSVR010000177.1:0-2513 GCA_041752855.1 Thermosynechococcaceae cyanobacterium | reverse complement strand
CCGAACATTTTTGCACTAGGCCGTAATTTGGCGCTCAATTTATATCGTGACCATGACTTTGATAATATGGCACAAGCTCAACGCAGGGCAGGGCAAGGCTTTAAGTTAATCAAGTCTCTCTTTAGAATGAAATGACCCTGGATGCCCCCCTGACCGGAGTTTAGCGAGTTGATGGGTATAACTCCATATCGTAAGGAAAGAGAAATTTATGGCACCCATCTCGCGATCGCCTGCGCAGCGCCCCATTTCTCAGCGCATTAAGGCGCTAAGGAAGTGGTTGATTTATGGCGGGTTAGGACTTTTGGCGTTGATTCTGGTGCTGACCGTTGGCCCCCTGATCAGCCACCCGATTGAGCGGGTGATCTCTATCGTTGAAAACCAGTACCAGAAGTGGTTTGACAGTCAGGACACCGCCAATCCATTTGTTTTGCTGCCGCTGTCCTTTATCGGGGGGCTGCTGGCGAGTGTATCCCCCTGTATTTTGGCGCTGTTGCCCGTTAACCTCAGCTATATTGGCACCCTCAAAATTGAATCGCGCCGAGATGCTTTTGTGAAAGCAGGCTTATTTGTCTTAGGTGCGGTCACGATTCTGAGCCTGTTTGGCTTGGTTTCATCCTTTGCTGGATTTGTGATGGTGGAGTTTCGCGGCTACATCAACGTCGCCGTCGGACTCATCATGGCTGTGATGGGGCTATGGCTGATGGGGGTTATCCAAATCCCACTGCCAGCAATGAATGTAAATCTGCCTCAAGCCGGTCCCTACGGTGTGGGGTTGACCTTTGCCTTGGTGAGTTCACCCTGCGCCAGTCCGGTCTTATTTGCGGTACTTGCCGCCTCAGCGGGGACGGGTTCGCCTGTCTTGGGAACGCTGACGATGGTGTTTTACGCCTTGGGCTATACCATGATTATTTTTCTGTCGAGTTTGTTTACAGGGTTAGCCAAACAAAGTAAGCGCCTATTGCAGCACTCTGATGGGGTGATCCGGTTTGGCAGCTTGGCGCTGATTTTGACTGGGGCTTACTACCTGGTTACGGGTACGCAATGGTTCCTGGGAGGTTAACTCAGCCATGATTGAGCAGTTGGTCATTATTGGCTCTGGGCCTGCGGGCTATACGGCTGCTATTTATGCTGGACGCGCTCAACTCAAGCCTGTTTTGTTTGAAGGGTTTACAGCGGGGGGCATTCCGGGGGGACAGTTAATGACAACGACGGATGTGGAAAATTTCCCCGGATTTGCCGAGGGCATCCAAGGCCCAGCACTTATGCAACAGATGCGGCAGCAGGCAATCCGTTGAGGACCCCGGGTGATTACAGATGATGTGATTGCGGTGGATTTTCAGCAGCGTCTGTTTAGGATTGCAACCACTGAAATGACGATGTATGCCCATGCAGTTATTGTCTGTACGGGCGCGACGGCAAAGCGGCTACAGTTACCCGGCGAAGATCGGTTTTGGAACAATGGCATTTCTGCCTGCGCCATTTGCGATGGCGCAAACCCTCTATTTCACAATGCTGAAATTGCGGTAGTGGGCGGTAGCGATTCGGCCTTCCGGTAGCAACGGAACAGAAAACAACGCTAAGGCTGAAAGCTTTGCCCAGTATGCATTCTAAGCGACACTTTTTCATGTTTCTTGCGTGTTAAAAAGCCTGAAATGCTCTCAAGATAAAGGTTCCAGCACTATTAATACGAGATTCAATATGACCAAAATCAGCTCAATGCTTTATGGATAAAGGACTTCAGGTAAATCTACCTGAAGTCAGAACTGCTTAAGTTAGCAAATCTATCTTCATATGCATGTTGAATCTGCCTGTTCAAGACGTTGAGAATGTCTTATTCCAGCTTCAGCCATCATTTATAGGCTTGTCAATACCGCAAAAGCTTATCTAGAATCATCTCCAATGCTGGCGGGAGTAAACGTAAGGGGTGCAGCTCCTCAGACTTTTTTGTAAAAGAAAGGATAAAGCGTAATCTTTTACACCATAAAATCCATATAGATACCCATCATTACTCTTATATCCATTAGGTCGCTTTTTGAACTAATTTATCGACGTATAAGTATACTAGCTTTTGCGATCACAAATGCTATTTATGAGAATGAACATAGAGCATCATTGGCATACCAAAACCCATCAAACGGCAATCAAATAACCCTTGCAATGCTTATATAGAAAGCTCTTGAAGTTTTCAGCTCAAGATACACTAAGTAGGAAATTCAAAATATACTCAACACTGTAATCTGGCAGAAGCTGACATAAGGCTTTCCTTTAGTGGTCGAAAAATGAGTATAAAATTTATATTAGATCTTCTCTAAATATAGGCATATTTACACCTAAGAGGATAATAAAAGTAACTATGACAGTTCTTTGTTCTAGAGTATGAACTCTACTCTGGAGCACCAAACTCTGACTTGGCGATGCCCTCCAAAAAAAACTCATCTTTCAGAACCTATGCCCAGTAAGGCTTACAGCGATTTAGGGGTTCAAAAACCTGAAAAATTGACGGCTGAAAGCTA
>JBGSVR010000176.1:0-14263 GCA_041752855.1 Thermosynechococcaceae cyanobacterium | reverse complement strand
CATCAAATCTCTTCCCAAAGCTCCTTTAGTCACATAAATCAGCCTCTTAGCCTCAAAATTGGCGTTACTGTGGGCGGATTGGCACTGATTGGGCTAGAGCTTTGGTGGTTTTTAGTTAGCAAACCGAAGCCCCAAAGCGCCAAGGTTCAAAAAAGCATCCAGGAACTCGGCATTCCCGCAAATGGAAGTGATAAGCCTCTAGCATCGCTCAAGAAACCCTGACTCAAATGATCACTACAATGTCAAAAGGGAAATGTCAAAACAAGAAATTGCTTTCGCAGCATTCATATTTCATTATCTTGAGATGAGCATCGTCTAAACTATGGCTTCACTTATTGGCATAACGCTCACTAAACCAGCCGCTGCTAGCCTTCGATCGCAGTTTAATCAGGTGCGTCAGCTCAGCGAAAGCCTGTGTGCGCCTCTCTCCACCGAAGACTATGTGGTTCAAAGTATGCCGGATGTTAGCCCACCTAAGTGGCATCTGGCGCATACTACCTGGTTTTTTGAAACGTTTTTGCTAACGCCTTATCTCAAGGGCTATGAGGTTTTTCATCCCAAGTTTGGCTATTTGTTTAACTCCTATTACGAGACTGTTGGCGATCGCCACCCTCGGATTCAGCGTGGTCTGTTGACCCGACCCACTGTGGCAGAAGTTTACCAATATCGAGCCTACGTCGATGAGGCCATGCGATCGCTGCTGATCCAGATTGCCGATGAACCTGAACTCCACGCTCTCATTACTCTAGGTCTACACCACGAACAGCAGCATCAAGAGCTATTGCTCACCGACATTAAGCATATTCTGGCCTGTAACCCGCTGCGACCTGCCTATCGAGACGACCTGCCCCAGAGGCACGAGCGGGGCACCCCAAGCCAGTGGCTAGAATTTTCGGGTGGGCTGCATACAGTAGGACATGCAGGAAACACCTGTGCCTTTGATTTTGCCTTTGATAACGAAGCGCCACGGCACCAAGTCTATACCCAAGATTACTGCCTCGCTTCTATGCCCGTGACCAACGGAGAATACCTAGAATTCATAGAAGCTTCTGGCTACCAAAACCCAGAATACTGGCTTTCTGAGGGTTGGACAACCGTTCAACAAGAGGGTTGGACAGCACCCCTCTACTGGGAGAAGATTGACGGTACTTGGTGGAATATGACGCTGGGGGGACTGCGATCGCTCAACCTCCACGAACCCGTCTGCCACGTCAGCTTTTTTGAAGCAGATGCCTATGCTCGCTGGGCTGGCAAGCGCCTGCCGACCGAAGCAGAATGGGAAATCGCGGCGGCAGCGAGTCCACTGAAGGGCAATCTGTTAGAGCAGGGCTACTTCCATCCCACTGTATCTGTAGACCGAGACTTTCAGCCCTACGGCAACGTATGGGAGTGGACGCAGAGCGCATACCTACCCTATCCAGGCTTTAAGGCGGGTGCGGGTGCAGTGGGGGAATATAACGGTAAGTTTATGTGCAACCAGATGGTGCTGAGGGGCGGCTCTTGCGTTACGTCTCTGAGCCATATTCGCGCTACCTACCGCAATTTTTTCCCGACTGCTACACGCTGGCAGTTTTCGGGCATCCGATTAGCCCAATAGGTTTCACTTGATGATCATCAGCCAGAAATCTTTGTTTAGAATCCGGATTTGAGCTGTTCACAGGCCGCAATACTGACCCAAGTACTTGCACCATCTTGCCAATGTTCTTTTTTCCAGATTGGTGCCTCATGCTTTAGGGTATCAATGGCGTACTGGCAAGCTTCAAAGGCTTCACGGCGATGGGGGCAACCAATGGCAACCAAGACGCTGATTTCACCAATGGCTAACTTTCCGGTGCGATGGTGAATCACAACGGTATTGACGGCTGCCCACTGCTGCTGAATCTCTTGGGCAATTTTCTCAAAGACTTTTAGCGCCATTGGCTCATAGGCTTGATATTCCAGGAAAGCAACGGTGCGACCTTCTGTTTGGTTTCGCACCGTTCCACTCATGACCACTACTGCCCCATTGCTGGCGTGGTCTGCCGTTTCATAGGCATCTGCCAAAGACAGGGGTGCAAAGGTAATCTTAAAATCAGTTTGTGTCGCGACAATATCCAAGGTAGGAAGCATTCGGAAACAGGCTCAATCAGAACGGATTTTAGCAGAGGCTTGCTGCTGCCATCGTAGCGCTGTTGCGCAAAAACAGCCGATTGCCCCTTTAACCATTTGGCCTAAGAGCGCTCAAATCGCAGGCGATAGCGATAGAGCGTCACGGGCTTTGCTAGCGCCTTAAAGTAGTCTGGGTCTTGGGGCGATAGATAAATGGCTGTAACCTGATCGGCTTCGATTTGTTCCGGCTCTGTCGGTATCCAATGGTAGGCAATCGTATTTTCAACCTGATTGATATAGATTTGCGTCTCGCTGCGAAAAATTTGCTGGTAGAGTTCGCTACTGGCAAAATCGGTGTCTGAGGACGTTTCAACCCCGCGATCGCTAATTTGCGTTGTCAAACGCTGTCCATTTTTGAATAAGGCCAGTTGGCGATTGGGCGATCGCGGGTCAATCTCAATCGACTCAACCACATCCTGTCCTAAAAGCGCTGTTGCTAAGCTCATGCCGTTATAGACGCGGTTTGCCACAATCTTTGGCGAAGCAGCACTCACTGTGCGGGTGGGAAAAGGCGATCGCGGCGCAGACAAGGGAATCTGCGAGGGTTCAAACCGTACCGTAAACGTGACGGGCTGCTGGAGCAGTTTTTGACTGGCTTCAAATCCTGGGGTAATGATTGCGGGGGCAAGGGGCGCAGCTAAATCAATGAGGGTACTGGTGACTTGCCAATCCCCTACCATCCAGTCTGGATAGTAGAGATCCTCGTTTGCAGGCTCAAGAGTGGGGGGCGATCGCCAATTCGGGAACTGATCTAGCCGCGATTGCAGTGGCCCTGCATTTGCGGTTAAGGGCAAAAAACCGCTCATACAAAAAATGAATATTATGCCCAACAGAACTATCCGCAACCGTATCGCTAACACCATTGATTGCCTGAACTGATCTATTGCTGAGATTGAGAGGCCGGATGATCTGTCGCCCAGTTGCGACCCACTCGAATCGTAATGTCTGATCGCAAATTTCCGGTCGAGTCAGAGGTTACTTCACTGTTGCCGCCTAACGCCTGCTGAAGCTTTTGAGCCGCCTCCAAGTTGCCCCACTGCGGTACTACTTGAGTTAGCGCTAAAGGTTCTGGCCAATCTTGGTCAATCGAAACATCTGTAAAGCCTGCCTGCTGGAGAAAATCAGCCATGCGCTGTCCGCCAGTCGGATCTCCAGAAGCATTTTGAACCACAACCTTTAGATCTGCGTTGCTGCTTGCTGCATCAGCACTTAACGCATCTACAGAAAGGTCGGTTGCAACAGGCTCCACCTCAAAGTAGGTCTTCATCACTCGCGCCGTCTCAACAGGATCCATGAGCCAGTAGCTTAATTCAAACTCATCGGGGGTACTAAATCGTCCTGGCAGCATCACCATTTGAAACTGGTTGCCCTGGGTTTGTATACCAAACTGAAGCAGCGCCAGCATTTCGCCTAAGCTCATATTGCTGTCAATATGCTTTTGCAGCACTGAAAAGATTTGAGGCAATCGCGCCAGCATCAGCGGATTCTGAAATTTTGTCTGAAGCGCCTTAATCAAGGTCTGCTGACGCTGGGCACGACCAATATCGCCTAAATCATCATGGCGAAATCTAACAAAACCCTGCGCCTGTTGCCCATTTAAGGTTTGGAGTCCGGGCTGAAGATCAATGTGGAGCTTTTGTGTGAAGTCATCGTACTTCATGCGTTTTGGCACAAAAACCTCAACGCCGCCCATTACATCTACAAGGTCGATAAAAGCCAGAGTGCTGATGCGAATATAGCGGTCAACCGGAACATTGCTTAGGGTTTTACTCACCACCTGGGAAGCCAGTTCAGGCCCTCCCTTCCAGTTGGCGGCGTTAATTTTTTCAACCCCCATCCCTGGAATTTCAACCTGGGTATCACGGGGGATGGTTAGAGCTTTTGCTTTATGAGCGTCTGGATCTAAGCGCACCAGCAGCATCGTATCGCTTCGGCTGCGGAGCATATCGCTGGGGCCTTGAGAGCTTGTTTTCTCTTCTGAAGTATCTAAGCCTTGGTCAATGCCCATGACCAAAATATTGACCGGACGAGAAATACCGTACTGAAACCCATCCTTAAAAAGATCTCCAAATCCTGATGCAGTGTCTCCAGACTGCTTTGAGTTCAATGGGGTAAGCAAGGCTAGTGTTGCCCCTAAACCGGCAGAGACTGCCACCACGCCTGTAAAAACGAGCGTCCAACTGAAGGAACGAAGCACACGTCTGCCAGGGTGAGGTACTGCGATCGCCGTTGACTGCGCCCTTGACCCAGACGAAGCTGCACCGTTCTCATGACTTCGAGAAGATGAATGGGGGTGTCGTCCGGCTGCTGAATTAACGCCTCTTACCACTGGAACTCCGCTTACCGCTATTGGTATAACTTTGAAGATAAATTTGGGGGATAAATTTGAGGATGACTGTACTGCTTTACCTATTGTTTGCAAAGCAACGCTATGATTCTACACAATTCAACTGTCGCGACAAGCCCTTTGACCTAAAAACATTTGAGTACAACCTATGCAAGCCGTCATCATTGCGGGTGGAAAAGGAACTCGGCTAGCGCCGCTGACCCATCGCAGCCCTAAACCTATGTTGCCCCTTTTAGACCGTCCTTTTCTCTGCTGGATGGTAGATCGTTGTCGAGACGCTGGTGTGACTGACATTTTGATGAATGTTCAGTACCAAGCAGCCCAAATTCAAGACTTTTTTGGGGATGGCTCAGCCTTTGGCGTCCAAATTCGCTACGTGCTTGAAAGTACGCCTTTAGATACAGCAGGGGCAATGAAGCTTGCAGAACCTTACTACACAGGGGAACCGCTGATTGTTTTTAATGCCGATATTTTGACCGACTTAGACCTCAAGGCGCTGATTAAAACCCACTTAGATACCAATGCGGATGCCACTCTTACCCTTACCCGCGTCGAAGACCCGACGGCCTTTGGCTTAGTAGAGCTAAAAGACGACCTCAATTCTTCTGAAGCTTGGCCTGCACAAGCCAAGCCGATTAAAGCCTTTCGAGAGAAACCTACGGCACAAGAAGCAGCGCAACTTGGGATTGATACCGTCAACGCCGGAACCTATATTTTGAACCCCAATGTGTTTGCAGATTACGCAGCCGATCAGCCCCTCAGTTTTGAGCGGCGGGTGTTTCCTGATTTGCTGGCGCAGCAAAAGCGCGTCACGGGGTTTATTTGGGACGGCTATTGGATGGACTTAGGCACCCCCGCAAAATATATGCAGGGACAGCTCGATATGCTGACGGGGCAGATGCCCTATGCTTTAGCGCAAGAGGCAATCGAAGTGCAGCCTTCGGTATGGGTGTCAAAGTCTGCCAAGGTAGACGAGAACGCTCAGCTCGCAGGACCTTGCTTTATTGGCGCTGGGGCATTTTTAGGGTCAAAGGCGCAAATTTTACCTGGAACAATCGTGGGGGCACAGTCGCTCATTGATCAGCCGCTGGCTCCGGGCTGCTATGCACCTGGTACTTTAGCGGTTTAGGTGCGCTAATAGGATCCTGAGTCTGAGAATCCGCGATAGACTCTGATTAAGATGCGCACCAAGCGTCTACATCTAAACCCTAATACCGTCTCAAGAATTGCGTTGTTTTAGTATGGCTATGGCGATCGCCCAATCAAGCAGCAGCACCGTTACGGCACCCAAAATTGACAAAAGCCGTCAAACCACGCGGGTGCCGTATCCGAACTACAAAATCATTGTGCTGAATGATGACTTTAATACTTTTGAGCATGTCACGAAGTGTCTTGTGACCTACATTCCTAAAATGACGCCAGAAAATGCTTGGGAACTCACCAATCAAATTCATTTTGAAGGGTTGGCGATTGTCTGGGTGGGGCCACAGGAACAGGCAGAGCTGTATCATGAGCAGCTTAAGCGAGCGGGTCTAACGATGGCTCCTCTCGAAGCAGAATAGGGTTTGTGACGGGAATTTCAACAGTTCCAGTGACAGGCTGGCAATATGAAGGCGCTGTGCAGTTTCAGGTCGGCGAAGCCTTCTTTAAGCTAGACAGTCGCATTGCCCGTGACTTAGGGGTGTTGGCAGCGGCAGTTTATCGACAGCAAAACCCAAAGCTTGAAGTGCTAGATGGCATGAGCGGCTGTGGCATTCGATCCTTAAGGTACGTCTTAGAAGCAAAAGCGGATTGGCTTTGGGTAAATGAGGCAAACCCTGAAATTGCGGCAGTGCTACGGCAAAATTTAGTAGCGCAGTTGCCTCAGTCTCAGGTTCACGTCACGACCCGATCTGTGCGACATGTGCTGCAAGAGTGTCTTGTGCAACAGCGCTATTTTGATTTGGTTGACCTAGACTGCTTTGGTAGCCCCTCGGCGTACCTGGCTGACTGTGTACGGGCGACACGCCTCAACGGGCTAATGTATTTGACCACTACCGACAGCCGCACCTGTGAGGGTCACAACCCTTCAGCCAGCCTGCGCCATTTTGGTGCCTATGCCCGCGCCCACCCCGCAACTCACGAGCAGGGGCTGCGGCTGTTATTGGGCGCGATCGCCCAGCAGTCCGTGATGCAGGGATTTGCGATCGCCCCTTTGTTCTCATATTTTCAAGGGCAGACCTACCGCGTGATGGTGCGCCTGGTTAAAGGCCAGCATTGGTCAGAGAATTTATCTGGGTTTATCGGGCACTGCCACCCCTGTGGTCACTCTGAAGTCGTGCATTGGCGTGGGCTAAGCCGTGCCGTTTGCCCGCATCACGAAACGCCGATCCCACTCACCCTCAGCGGTCCACTCTGGCTAGGTTCCCTGCATGATTTAGACTTTTTGACCTGTATGGGGGATCTTGCTTTGGCATGGGGCTGGCAAGACCGCAAAAACCTACTGGAGATGATGGCTGGGGAAATTCCGTTTCCACCCTACTTTTTTATGTTGGGGGAGATTGGTCGTCACGCCAAGATTGATATTCCAAAACGCGATCGCCTGATTGCTGCACTTCAGACACAAGGCCATCGCGCAGTCATGACGCATTTAGAGGCACAGGCCGTTAAAACCACTGCAACCTTTGCAGAATGTATTGCTATTGCCCAAGCTTTAGCGCTCCATAAAAAATCTGCGTAAGCACGCTTACGCAGACTTAATTTGTAAAAAATAAGGCACTAGATCAGTTTGACGGTCTTTAGGGCATAGTACAGCGCTAAAGCAAGACCGACGAAAGATCCGGTGATGACGATATATGCGATAAAACCCATTGCGTATGCTCCAAAATAGGCGGCTTCCCTTTAGGTAGCTTAGGGCATTGGCGATCGCCCCGCCAAGCCTTTCGCCAAAATTTTGCCCCATTCCTTGGCTTCATAATTCATTCATCTTTAATCATCTCAATGTTATGCTGCTAGATAATGAAAAGATTATGAAAAAGAGTCATGAATCACCAATTGACTTTCAGAAAAGGCTTTCGAGCCGTAAAGTTCTCTCAAATTGGCATGGCTGGTCTGTTGGCAGGTATTTGGCTTAGTGGGTGTAACACGCAGACACCGTCAACCCATCGGAGGGAAGGGGCTAACGCTACGACTGCCACTAGCTCCACCCAAAAAGGCAAAAAAGTTATTCTCACCACTTTTACAGTTTTGGCAGACATGGCGCAAAATGTAGCGGGTGATAAAGCGATCATTGAATCGATCACTAAACCAGGTGCTGAAATTCATGGCTATGAACCCACTCCTAGTGACTTAGTACGGGGTAAGGATGCTGATTTGATTTTAGACAACGGGTTAAACTTAGAACGCTGGGCAGATCGCTTTTACAATAGCTTTCCCAAGGTTCCTCATGTGACTTTGAGTGAAGGATTTCAGCCTGTTGGCATTTCTGAAGATGCCTACCAAGGCAAGCCCAATCCTCATGCTTGGATGTCGCCTAAAAATGCTGTGATTTACGTTGAAAATATTCGTAAAGCGTTGAAGAATCTTGATCCGGTTAATGCCGCAACCTATGATGCAAATGCAAAAACCTACGGCGAACAGATTCGGGCAATCGATGAAAAACTGAAGCGCGCGATCGCAGCGGTTCCCGTCGATAAACGCTACATCGTCAGTTGTGAAGGCGCGTTCTCCTACATTGCCCGCGACTATGGATTGAAAGAAGTTTATCTTTGGGCGGTCAATGCCGAACAGCAATCCACACCAAAGCAAGTAGAGAAAGTGATCAATATCGTCAAGGCAAATCAGATTCCCGCTGTATTTTGCGAGAGTACCGTCAGTGACGAAGCTCAACTTCAGGTGGCAAAGGAATCAGGTGCAAAATTTTCGGGTGTGTTTTATGTCGATTCTTTATCGACTGCCGATGGACCAGCATCAACCTATCTCAAACTTTTGGAGTACAACGTCAATACTTTAATCAAAGGCCTACAGAGCAAATAGAGGGAATCACATGATAAACGCAATCGGGATTGATATTGAGAATGTGACGGTTGCCTACAATGGCAGGGTAGCACTGCACAGCGCCTCGCTACAACTCAAATCAGGAACGGTTTGTGGACTAGTAGGGATGAATGGAGCGGGAAAGTCCACGTTGTTCAAAGCGATTATGGGATTTGTCAAACCAGTCAGCGGACAAATTCTGATCAATGGATTACCCATTCGGCGTGTACAAAAAAATAATTTGGTGGCGTATGTGCCTCAGTCTGAGGAAGTGGACTGGAATTTTCCAGTGAGTGTTTACGATGTGGTGATGATGGGCCGCTATGGCTATATGAATTTGCTGCGGATGCCGCGACCACTCGATAAACAAGCCGTTAGAGAGAGTTTAGAGCGGGTGGAAATGTGGGAGATGCGCGATCACCAAATTGGTGAACTCTCCGGTGGACAGAAAAAACGCACCTTTTTTGCACGGGCATTGGCGCAGCAGGGGACGATCTTGCTATTGGATGAACCATTTGCTGGGGTTGATATCAAAACCGAGAAAATGATGATTAATCTACTGATGGAACTCAGTCAAGCAGGACATACGATTTTGATCTCAACCCATGATTTAGCCTCAATTACGACATTTTGCGATCAAGTCATCTTGATTAATCGCAGTATTTTGGCCTATGGCGCAACCTCTGAAGTCTTTACCGAGGAAAACCTATCTCGTACCTTTGGTGGTTCTGTAGGTGATTTCTCTTCTGCCGAAAACAAAATAAACGAAGGGTCTCATTAATGGATTTAGTTCAGTGGTTTGTTGCGCCATTACAGCATGAATTTATGCTCAAGGCTATTTTGGTCAGTGCTTTAGTGGGGCTTGTTTGTTCTGCCTTATCTTGCTACATGACATTGAAAGGCTGGGCCTTGATGGGTGATGCAGTTTCCCATGCGGTGATGCCGGGAGTAGTAATTTCCTATGTTCTGAATATTCCCTTGGCAGTTGGTGCGTTTGTGTTTGGAGTGGGTTCTGTGATGGCGATCGGATTCATCAAATCAAAAACGCGCGTCAAAGAAGATACTGTGATTGGTTTAGTATTTACTGGGTTTTTCGCACTGGGATTAGTGTTAGTTTCTAAAGTTAAAAGCTCAATTGATCTAACGCATATCTTGTTCGGTAACGTCTTGGGGATTTCGGATGCTGACATTATTCAAACAGTGATTATTAGTATCGTCACTCTGGTTACATTGGCAATTTTACGCAAAGACTTAATTCTGTTTTGCTTTGACTCTACTCATGCCCGTTCAATTGGTCTAAATATTACTTTTCTCTACTATGTTTTGCTCTCTTTGCTATCGCTTACCGCTGTTGCTGGGCTTCAGACAGTAGGCATTATTTTAGTTGTTGCTATGTTGGTCACTCCAGGTGCAACGGCTTATTTATTGAGCGATCGCTTTGACCATATGATTCTGATTGCAATGGCTTCTGGCGTGTTTTCAAGCGTTATGGGCACCTATATCAGCTACCACATTGATGGTTCAACGGGTGGGTGCATTGTGGTGCTACAAACGCTGCTCTTTGTGCTCGCGATGATTTTTGCACCCAAGCATGGCTTATTGGTTAGAACAAATAAATTTCAGACTGTCAGCGAATCAGTTACCAACGAAAAATCTTAAAATACAGCCTAAACCCATCGTCTAAGTTGTTTAACCGTGGTTTTCTAGATAGGTATTAAGATCCTCGGTGATGCGGGTGAGTTCGGCTTCGGTAGTGATGCGGATGCGCTCGTCTCGAACCGTGACTAAAATCTTGGCAGCAAACGGGCTAGGCCAAATGTTGGGGTTGCAGAAACACTCTATAAAAACGTCACTGCGGTGCTGATATTCCATCGCCTTTTGGGGAACTGGCTTCTCACCTGCGGTGGGCTTATTGGCAACGGTCTTAAGCTGCTGCATGAGTTGGGCGATCGCTCCTTGCAGCCCCCGAGCAGCC
Source organism: Thermosynechococcaceae cyanobacterium (assembly GCA_041752855.1). GTDB lineage: Bacteria > Cyanobacteriota > Cyanobacteriia > Thermosynechococcales > Thermosynechococcaceae > JAAURS01. Next base: position 3,779 of record JBGSVR010000176.1, on the reverse strand, counting down.
TCTGGACTAAAGCTAAACGTGACCGACCCTTCAACTAGATTCAGCGTGAGTGGAGCGGAAGACATAGTAGGCACTCATCCAAGGGAACAACCTCCATCGTAACTGGCGACGGTCACACAGATGTGGCCTATTCTTGCGGGGGTAGCTCTGGAGCCTCTACCGAAGAATGGCGATCGCGAATCCGAGGATTTGCCACGTACTTTTGCACGAGTCGCGGCAGATCGCCCCGATGCCCCATCACAATGACCACGTCTCTTGATCTAAGTTCTAAAGACTGATCAGGGTGAATGGTTGTGCTGCCATCGGCTGCTCGCCTTAGCGCCACCACAATAAACGTGCCCTTGCCGCGAATTTCAATATCGCCAATGGTTGTGCCAATGATAAGCGAGTCGGGCACCACTACCAGCTCATCCACCTGAATGTCTACCTGGGACAGCAGTTCGTTTAGCGTTTGCCGTCCGTCATCTTGGCTTAAAAAGTCTAGCGTTACGGGATGGGTAATCATATAGGCCATTCGCTGAGCGCTAATGGAAGCCGGCAGAACGACCTGATCCGCCCCCGCTAGCTTCAGCTTTTTCTCGGTGCTGGGCAGCTCCCCCCGTGCAAAAATTCGCAGGTTACCATTGAGTTCTCGTGCTGTAAGCGTAATGTAGACGTTGATGGCATCGTCTGGCAGAACTGTGGCTAAAATTTTGGCTCGCGTAATGCCCACCTGCATTAAGACCAGCTCATCGGTTGCATTGCCAAACTTCACCAAATAGTTCAAAGCCTCTGCCATCTCAACCCGCTCTTTATCATGGTCAATCACCACAAAATCGAGGTTAGATTTAGAGAGCTGCCGTGCCAAAATCTGCCCCATTCGACCAAAACCACACACAATGACGTGCTTTTGCAAAGATTCAATATCTCGGTTCATTCGCCGTACTCCCATGGCTTTATTAATTTCACCTTCTGTCACCATCTGGAGAAATGCCCCTACGATGTATACCGCTGACGTGGTGCCTGCAATGATGACGCAGATGGTAAAAATTCGCAGACCAGGGGTTGTAATGGGTCGCACTTCTCCATAGCCCACGCCAAAAACGGTAATAACCACCATATAAACCGCCTCAAGCCACGACCAGCCCGAAAGCCTATAACCCAAAATGGCGACGATAAGGGTTGTGCAGAAAAACAGACCGCCAAAGACAACGCGCTTGAGGGAGCTATTCATAGGGGGTGATGGTCACACGCAGAGGGAACGAATTGAGCAATGGCTTCAAGCTAACGGCCTTCTTTTGCTAAACTCAAGTCATTCTGGATACAGCAGTTGTTCAGGTGTAGAGAAAGATTGACGGCACCTGGATTTTAACGATTTTGGATGGTTCATAGATTGGTTTTACCTGAGACGTCTGTACGCTTCCGTTTGCCTTGCTGCGATCGCCCAAGAGGTTTTGCGTGAAGATTGTGCTCCAAGACATTAGTAAAGCCTACCGTCAGAGATCAGTGGTAAACCACGTTACGGTGACGGTCAATCGTGGCGAAATTGTGGGACTATTGGGACCCAATGGCGCTGGCAAAACCACGACGTTTTATATTGCCACGGGGCTAGAAAAACCTGATGAGGGTAAAGTCTGGCTGGATGGCAAAGATATTACGCAACTGCCTATGCACCAGCGCGCCAAGCTCGGCATTAGCTATTTGCCCCAAGAACCCAGCATCTTTAGAAATTTGTCAGTGCGCGAAAATTTACTGCTGGCAATGGAACAAACCCAGGTACCCCGCCATCAATGGCCTAAGCGCCTCAATTTTCTCATGAAAGAGTTTAACCTCTCTAAATTTGCAGATAGCCTTGGCCTTGCCGTATCGGGCGGGGAGCGTCGCCGAACGGAGCTGGCGCGAGCTTTGGCGGCGGGCACTGAAGGACCACAGTTTTTGCTGCTGGATGAACCCTTTGCAGGGGTAGACCCCATCTCGGTGGCAGATATTCAGGAGATTGTGTCTCGGCTACGCGATCGCAACATCGGCATTCTCATCACAGATCACAACGTCCGCGAAACTTTAGCCATCACCGATCGCGCCTACATCATGCGAGAAGGGCGTGTATTAACCTCTGGCACCCCCGACGAACTTTATAATGACCCCATGGTGCGTCAGTATTATCTAGGCAGTCAATTTCAACGATGACGCCTCATACTTTGCGAGTGTCTCAGCCTGTGCAACAGCGGTGGCCTTGGTTTCCAAGGCTATCGGTTTTAGATCGATATGTAATTCAAGAATTGCTCAAGCCATTTCTGTTTGGCGTAGGCATTTTTTCGGTGGTGGGTGTTTCAGCGGGTTCGCTGTTTACACTGCTGCAACAGGTTACTTCAACTCAAATTCCCCTAGAGATTGCCCTAAAAGTTTTAATCCTTCAGGTACCGCGCTTTGTGAGTTTTGCCCTGCCAATGGCGATGTTGCTAGCAAGCCTACTCTGCTTGGCGCGACTATCGAGCGATCGCGAACTGACGGCTTTACGCGCTTGTGGGGTGAGCTTCTACCGTTTGCTGGTGCCCATTTTAGTCTTTTGCCTCAGCGTGATGGGTCTAATGTTTGCCCTCAATGAAGATCTGGTGCCTTTTACGCAGTACCAAGCCAAGCTAATGATGCAGCAGCCCGCTCTCGAAGGAAAGCTCAATTTACAAGACAAAAACGTTTTTTATCAGGAATATGGCCCAAACCGAGAAGTGCGTCGGTTTTTCTATGCTCAAACCTTTGATGGTCAGTCGATGCAGGCGCTGACAATTTTAGACCTGACCCAGCCTCAGGCCAATCAGGTAATTTCAGCGGAGCGCGCAGTTTGGGATCCAAAAGAAAGCCGCTGGCAGTTCCAGAATGGCAAAATCTATCGCGTGACGGCAGACGGGAGTGACCAAAGCGTTGCGTCTTTTAAAGATCAGCAGCTTTATATTCCAAGAGATCCCCTAGATTTAGCAGCGCCGCAGCAGGCTCTTGAGGATATGTCGATCGCCGATGCGCGCGGCTATCTAGCTCAGCAGCGGCAAAATGGAAATGCCATGAAGCAGCGTAAAGCAGAGCTACATATTCAGCAGCAGTTTGCCCTTCCGGTGGTGACGCTGCTGTTTGGGATAATTGGGAGTACGCTAGGCACTTCGCTACGGCGCGTCTCTAACAGCACTGGCTTTGGAATCAGCATTTTGATTGTGCTGGGGTACTATTTCTTAGGCTTTTTAACGAGCAGCCTGGGTAATTTGGGCATCTTGCCGCCCGTTGCTGCGGCTTGGCTACCCAATGGGGCGATCGCACTTACTGCGATGTGGTTACTGGCACGGGTCGATCGCTAGATGACGTAAATTCTAAATTCAATGATGCACTTGAAGTTCTTCCTAGGCGTGATGAAGTCAGAGGAAACCCGATCTATTTCAGTCCTCAAGCACAGTCATCTAAGGGGCTACGTACACCAAGTCCACCTTTATTGAGGACGTGGGTATAGATCATGGTAGTTTTGACATCTTTGTGGACTAAAAGCTCTTGAACGGTACGGATATCGTAGTGATTTTGCAAGAGATGGGTTGCAAAGCTATGGCGAAAGGTATGACAGCTCACCTTTTTAGGAATTTTTGCGGTTTGTACGGCTTGTTTGACAGCTCTTTGAAGGGTGGTTTCGTGAAGGTGATGACGACGCATGATGCCGCTGCGCGGATCTTTAACGATGCGGTCTGCGGGAAACACATACTGCCAAATCCACTGACGGTCTGCATTAGGATATTTACGTTCTAAGGCGTAGGGTAAATAGACTG
>JBGSVR010000175.1:0-12667 GCA_041752855.1 Thermosynechococcaceae cyanobacterium | reverse complement strand
ATTGCCAGTGATTAAAAAAGGTAAGTCTCAAAATACTTTGCCTGTAATAGCTGCGTAGTTTTTAGAATAGATCGCAGTTATGCCTATCTACTCACCTGGAATTAACAGGTGGGTAATTTTGATTTGTCCAAAGTCGAATGGTGAGTTAAGCCAGGACAATCGCACGCTCAGCTACAGTTCTCAGGGATACGCGATCGCCTTAGTTTGCCCCTCCGGTGTAGCGCCACAGGCTGAGGCTGGAAATATTGTGATGGAAAAGGGCGATCGCCTACTCATTTTCAGCGCACACCTTATTTTAGACAACCCACAGCTTTCCGATATTCTGATACAAAATACCCAACGTTGGGCGGGGACAACCCCTTCAGCCGCAATGCTTCAAGGTATGGCTGATGAGATTAAGGGGGCGATCGCCGATGCGGGTTCCATCACGGTGTTGTCCTGCCTCTCCTAGGCTAGAGTTCCTCCGATACCGACAAACCGACTGCTCTATTTCAGAATTTTTCTCTCCTGAGGCAACTTGCCACTGCACAATAGTTGATAATCAGGGGTCAATAGACTTCTTACACAAATATTGCCCTCTCCCCCAGCCCCTCTCCCAGAACGGGCGAGGGGAGCCAGAATTAGCCCTTCTCCCCTAGTGGGAGAAGGGTTGGGATGAGGGGGGCGAGATTAATGCAAGATATCTAATGTTCTCAACCGCATCCAAGGAGGCATCATGTCTGGCTACTTACTTTTGGTGGATGATGAACCAGGGCTACGCGACGCCGTACAGGCGTATCTAGAAGACAGTGGGTTTACCGTAGAGGCTGCCCCTAATGCAAAAGTTGGGTGGGAGCTTTTAGAAAAACGTCTGCCCGATCTGGTGAATTCAGACATCATGATGCCCCAAGTAGATGGGTATCAATTTCTAAAGCAGATGCGAGAAGACCCTCGCTTTGCGAAACTTCCCGTGGTCTTTTTGACCGCTCGCGGCATGACCAAAGACCGAATTCAGGGCTACAAATCTAGCGTCGATGCCTATCTTTCTAAACCCTTTGACCCCGATGAGCTAGTGGCTGTTGTTACCAATATTTTAGGGCGGCGGGCAACGTTAGCAGAAGGTGGCGGTACTGGCGACCCCAATATTGCAGAATTAGCCAGTCAGGTTGCCGAAATTAAATCACTTTTGACCCATCGCTCTGGCATCGCAATCACGCCCTCCCCCATCCAAATTGACTTTACCCCCCGTGAGCAGAGCGTGCTTAATTTGGTGGCTCAGGGCTTAATGAATAAAGAGATTGCGCGCCGCCTTGAAACCAGCGTCCGTAACGTCGAAAAGTATGTGAGCCGTCTGTTTAGCAAAACGGGTACTAATAGCCGCACAGAACTAGTTCGCTATGCGTTGGAACACGGCTTGACGGAGTGAGGCTACCTTGGTCTTCCAACGATCAATTTATGGCGATCACCATAAAATAAGGGCATAGAGGAGAAGCAATTTAGCCTGTATCGTTCATGACGGCATTGAAAAAGCCGGATAAAGCTATGGGAATTCAGACTCGACCACTCCGAGAACGCACCCAAACACGTACTAAATTAGTGTTCCTGATTGCACTCTCGTTTGCACTCTGTGAATGCGGCGCTACCCCTGTCTCTAATCCTGTATATACTGCCGAGGAAGCAAGAACAGCACTAAACGAGAAAACGAATCATCAGTTTCCAGCTTCCGGTTCTGTCATTGACGTAACCCAGCAGCCCTACGGCGCAAAGGGTGATGGTAAAACGGATGATACGATTGCCATCCAGAAGGCGCTCAACGACACAATGGGGCTTCACAAAATCCTGTACTTTCCCAATGGGACATACTTGGTATCCGCAACCCTTAACTGGACCAACAAAAATACCAATCGGCAGACTGCCTACGGCTTCAACTGGATTCAGGGACAAAGCCCCCTCAAAACCGTGATTCGTCTAAAGGACAACACGTTCACCAACTCTGGGGAACCGAAGGCAATTATGTGGTGTGGTGGCTTTGGTTCAGCCGACTGGTTTCACAACTACGTTCAAGATATAACGTTCGATGTTGGACGGGGCAATGCTGGTGCCGTTGGGCTGCAATTCTACTCAAATAATACGGGTGCAGTCAGGAACGTTGTGATCGAGTCACAGGACGGCAAAGGTTTGACGGGATTAGATCTCGTCCACCGTGACATGAACGGTCCTCTTCTGGTTCAGAACCTGGCAGTGCGCGGGTTCGAGGTTGGCATTCGGACTGGAAACGCGGTCAACAGTCAAACCTTCGAGCACATCAACCTCAGCGGTCAAGCTCAATTTGGCTTGGATAATCAAGGGCAATCCATCAGCATTCGGAAGCTAATGAGCAATAACGCCGTTCCCGCCATCCGCAGCTACGGAACCTTGTCCCTGCTGGAGGCAGTTCTTACAGGCAAAGACAGTGCTAATAAGGTGCCTGCCATCGTGAACTACAACGGCGGTCAATTGAATTTGCGCGACATCACGACAACAGGCTATGGAAGAGCGCTGGCAGATATCGCAACGCCCGATTTTTTAGCTGGGTTTCGGATTACAGGTACAGACAAGGCCGGAAGCGAAGGCCCTACGATTAGCGAGTATTTTTCGCACACGCCGACCAGCCCATTTGGAGCCGCACAGAAATCACTTCGGCTCCCCATTCAAGAAACGCCAAAGGTGCCTTGGGATGCCCCCAAAACTTGGGCTGTGGTAGATGCATTTGGTGCCGACCCGACGGGTAAGACAGACTCGTCTAACGCAGTTCAGCGCGCAATCGACTCTGGCGCGAGTACCGTTTTTTTTCCTGGCTTCTACCTACTCAATAAGCCAGTTATCATTCGCGGCAAAGTGCGTCGGGTGCTGGGGACCGGAGCCTGGATCGACTACGAAGGTAAATCAAAGCCGGACTTTATTGTGAGCGATGGCAACGAGAAAACGGTTGTGATCGAGCATTTTTCACCCATTAACGGTGGCATTGAGGTCAATACAAATCGCACGGTCGTTTTGCGTAGTTTAGAAGCTCACATCACCCACAAAGGTAAGGGGCGACTCTTTTTGGAGGACGTGGCGACCGGAGACTTGCGACTGCGCCCTGGGCAGCAGGTATGGGCACGTCAGCTAAATGTCGAGAACGAGGGTACTCATGTCACAAACGACGGGGGAGATCTCTGGGTTCTTGGATACAAGACAGAACGTGGCGGAACGCTACTGCATACAAAAGGCGGCGGACGGAGTGAAATTTTTGGCACCTTTAGCTATACGACTACGGCTGGCAAATTAGCGCCGATGTTTATAACCGAAGATTCTTCTGCATACATATTCTTCACTGAAGTCTGTTACACGGGCAACCCTTTCGCCATACTAATTCGAGAGGTTCGCAAAGGGATTATAAAAGAAGTCAAACGGGGGGACGGAACAGTCACTCCATACATTGGGATGTCCAGCACAAACTAGATCCTCATTATCGAATGATTTCAAGGGGAAATCTGTAAAGGCTCAAGTATAATTAGCCACTGAACCGCTAAGAGTGGATAGGATTGCAAAGCAGAAGGCCATGCATGAGACAGACATGACAAAAGCGCTGATCTTAACTGTCCAAGACTGGTGGGAATCTCAGGTAGAGCGCCCCAATATATCCGAGGTTCATTTGACCGTTGGAAAATTTACCTGTGTTGAACCCGCAGGGCTACAGTTTGCCTTTGATGCCCAAACTCAACATACATTTCTGGCAGGCGCTCAACTTGTCATTCAAGAAACGCCACTTATTGCTTTTTGCCATCAGTGCCAGCAAGAATACCGACCAGAAATTGGCATCCAATACGCTTGCCCGACCTGTCAATCTCCCATGGATGACATCCGCTCTGGGCGAGAGCTGAAAATTGACCGTATTGAATATAGTGACACCCATAGCGAGACCCATAGCAAAATAGACCATGCATCAAACCTTTGACGCAGCTTTAGGCATTAACTTACTCCACGTTAATCAAGAAGGAGCCGACCACAATCGCGCCCATTTTGACCGATGGGGAATTACCTGTCTCAACTTGATGAGTAGCCCAGGCGCTGGCAAAACGGCACTTTTAGAGCGATCGCTCCCCACCCTGCGCCAATCGTTCACAATTGCCATCATCGAAGGCGACATGACCACTGAGCTAGATGCTGATCGTCTGCGCCAGCATGATGTTCCGGTCATTGCCATCAACACAGGGCGCGCCTGTCATCTCGATTCCAAAATGGTCGCAGGGGGACTCCATCGTCTAGAGCATGACTACAATCCGGCAGACTTTGATTTGGTGCTGGTCGAAAACGTGGGCAATCTGGTTTGCCCTGCTGAATTTGAAGTGGGCGAACATGCCAAAGTTGCGCTGTTGAGCGTAACCGAAGGCGAAGATAAGCCCCTAAAATATCCCGTCATGTTTCAGGCAGCAGACTGTCTGCTCATTACAAAGCTAGATTTAGTGCCCTATTTAGACGTAGACGTAGATCGAATTATGGCTAATGTGCGTCAAATGAATGCCCGCGCCACTATTATTTGCGTCTCAGCAAAAACGGGAGAAGGGATTGAGGAATGGCATAACTGGGTGCGATCGCAGCATCAGTCTACCCGCACGGCTCAAATATGCCATTCGGCTGAGCTTCAATGACACAATAGTGTTTGCAACACGAACGAACAAAACTGGGCAAACCTACAAATTATGTGGAAAGTGACAATTCAATGCTCCGCTGAAGGTTGGCGGAATCATGCCATGGACTTTAAGGCGATCGCCGTCAAATATGCTGGCATCCCCATTTCGTCCAAAAAAATGCAGGGTGATGAGCGCCGCATTATGGAATATCAGCTTGAAAACGTCAGTGATGCCGAAGAATTCATCGAAGCCTGCGCGGCCTTTCCTGAATTCATCGGCACCTTTGAATCACTTTAACGACTAGACACTGAGCGACGGAGGGCACTTTGAAGAGAACTTACAACAGGGGGCGCTGCTGGAGTCTGTCCTGAAAAGACCTGACGTGCCGTAATGTTTTTTTGCCCATATAGGCGACCCGTATCACCGCGATTAAAGGCAAGCTTTACGCCAGAAAGCGATACGCCACCAAACAGTCCTTCACTTTTAAAGTAAGAGTAAATGTTTCCGGTGCTATCACTGGGGTAGACGGCCTGTGCGCCCTCTGGCCCAGCCGTACCCGATACATTGCCGCCCAATTCAAAATTGGAGCCGTAAACCTTTCGGATACTTTGCTGATCTTGAAACGCCAAAACAATATCGCTTGATTTAGCGCCAATCTGTAGGCCAATGCTACCGCCCGTCAAGGTAATAATAGTTGGGTTGCTCCACCCGCCATCTGCATTGCGAACCACCATTACGCCCTGACCACGCTGTCCACCCAGAAAAAAGCCTGCCTGAATCACATTGGGGATAATGGCAATTCCCTGACTTGAGCGCAAAATTCTGGGGGGAATGCGACCGCTGTTGATAAATTGCTGGAAGGCCGTTGTGGATGCCTGAACCGTCTTTGTCGCATCGGCGGCAACTGACGGATAGGCCGCAGATACCACTAAAACGGCTGCCACTGGAACAACAAAGAAAGAATGAAGTTTCATTGAAATCACCTCAAGTGCTAAACGCTAAAAGCGTTCTAAAAATATTTGAAAATAGAGGTTGAAATTAGGGTTTGAAATTAGGCGGGGGCTAAGTGAACCCACACATCCATCTCTAATAAATTCAGCACCCCAAACTGCGTCACAAACGCAACATCAGCCGCATCTCGACCATAGGCGATCGCAATTCGGTTGCCCTTTGGCGCTGACTGAGTAGGGTCAATGGTGTACCACTGGTCGCCCACGAATGCCTCAAACCAGGCATGAAGATCCATCGGCTTTAGCTCATGGAGGTACCCCACCACCATTCGAGCTGGGATATTCAGCGAACGACATAGCGCAATGCCTAAATGGGCAAAATCCCGACAGACACCTATATGCGTTTCCGCCGTTTCTACCGCAGAAGTCGCACTGCTGCTGGTGCCGTAGCAGTAGGTTAAATTATTAAAAATCCAGCTCCGAATCGCCTCAACCTGCGCATACCCCAGCGGCAAACCCTCTACAATCTGTCCGGCTAAAAACCCCATCAAATCAGATTGACAGTAGCGACTGGGCAGCAAAAAGTGCAGCACTTCACTGGGCAAGTTTTCGACCGGAATAAACGGAGCTTCCATTGCAACGTCAATGATATCAGCCGTTTCAGTCACTACACTTGTATAAAGTGAGAAGCTACCTTCAGGAACCACGAGCCGCTGGCATAGGTTGCCATAACCATCGGTGTACTCAGTTACGGGTACATTTGGCTCCGTGACGTACTCTTCACTTACAATCCACTGACCCTCACCACTACGAGGCCGCAGCATAAATGTAGCTGCTGTAGGCTGATTGGTCTCAAACGAAAACTTACATCCCGCGTGAAGGCGCATTTTTACTTAAGGTGAGGATCTCTAATAGGGTGCCCAAAATCATAGGTCAAGCGCTTTCGGCAGATCTATGCTGAGCTAGACAGCCAGCCCAGCATAATCATGCTTACCCATCAATAATGGGATTTTATTCGCTATGCGTTGCTGCTTCGGGTAATCAGACCCCATATAAAGATGGCAATCATTGCGCCCAAAACCGCGACAAAAATCCCAGGAATGCTCAACCCTGTTCCTGCGGCAGTGAAGGCAAGCTTACCCGTTGTCGCTAGCGTTGCAACGCTGCCTCCTACAAATGCACCGATAATGCCCAATACCATTGTTGCTAAGATGCCGCCGCCTTGGGCACCAGGGTAGATGGCCTTTGCGATCGCCCCTGCTAACAGACCCAACACAACCCAGGCAATAATGTTCATAAAGTACTTCCTTCAAATACGTGCCAATGCTAAGAATCTATCAGCATGGTCAGATTTCTCTTTCTTCCAGAGGAAGTAGCTAGCGTAGGTGACACGCTATCAAAAGAGAGATTTCTGAAACATTTTCGCCGTATCACGTTGATCGGTGAAGCGAGCGATAGACAAACGCTTGTTTGTGATTTCTTTCATTGCCATAAAAAAGGCCGACCTTTGACCGATTCAAGAATGCCTCTCTTGGGCAGAAGCATCTTGTCCACAAGCTTGACAAGTATATTTTTCATATTTTGTGCCATGGAGCAGTTAGTTTAACGCCCCAAACAACCCTTAACGGCCTAGCCTCATTGTCTTGTTGACAGTAAAAGCGACCTTCAGAAGTTGTTTGGAACTCCTAAAAGCCTTACTGTGTGAGCTTCCCAACCAATGGAGCTAAGCGGATTCGAACCGCTGACCCCTGTAATGCCATTGATGGGTTATCTATAGCTGAAAGACTTACAGAGCAACAGTTACAGCAGTATCTAAAATCATCTGCGGGAAAATAACGGGAAAATAGAGTTTGTCTGCATTAGTTATCCCTGCTCTCCCAACAGTCTTACAACTAGCTCTTTAATGGCTGGTGAAAGTGCCTGAAGCAATGGGGAAAGGATGACTACGGTGCCAGCGGTCACAATGATGGTCTTTGCTGTCCCTAGAGTGTCTCTGGTGAGCTGAAAGTATCGCTCATCCCATCGTTCAGACTGTTTCTCTAGCCTTGCTTCCAGCTTGGCAAGGTTAACTGTATTGGCTTCAACTAATGCTTCTAGTCGATCTAATCGATCCGGTTGTGCTGCGGTCATAGCTCACGCTCCCCAAATAGGCGATCCAGAATGCGACGATTCTCAGTTTGCAGTCCTACAACCTCAGACTGGATCTCTTTGATTTCGATTTGAATCGTTTGAATGTTCTCTTGCATCTGTTCCACACGCTGAAGAATCTGAATTTGCGTATGCGCTAAAGACTCCATTGCCCTCTCTCTGCCAGTGGTGGCGCGATGCAGGTCGATAAGATTGTTCTCTACGGTAGAAGCAAATTTGTCTAACCGTTCATCAGTCCATCGTTCGGTCATACCTCACCATCCTTCGACAAGCTCAGGACATCGTCCTTTATCAGTTCACGCACTGCTGCTTCGGTGATGACGCGGCGTAGCCATGCCGAACGGTTGGGTAGCGATCGCACTGCTGCATCAATATGCACGGGTACCCGCGCCATTAAGGCAGTAGCAGCAAGTGGATCTGTTGTGTCATCACTGCGTGGTATGTGTCTTAAGTTCTCTGGCCTAGGGTTTGGGTTTCCCATTTCTTATTATTTATATTGTTGTATACAATAATATATCTATTTGATAGATAATGCAATCCGTTTGGATTTTGTTTTAAAGTTTCTGACCAGACTCAATGAGTGACCATTCAAATGTGAGCGATCGCCACTCTGAAGCCGACGGTTTCTCTATTGCAGCGGTTGGGTATTCTTTAGCAGCGTTCGCTTAGACGCGGTGGCATAGCGGCATTAGCAGGCTTCAGCACAGGGCAGTCTCAACCACTTTGTCAGCCGTTCGCATAACGCTTTGCTCCGGCTGTTGGGTTGCTCATGCTTCGCTTTTAAGAAATATCACCCCGCCAACCCCCTCAAGGGGGCAGCCCATTTGTTTGCCTAACACAGGGGCGCTATTGTACTGCCTCTGGGTTGGGTCAAGGGCTTGCGGTACTCCTTCTCTACGCAACGTTATGGTCTTGGGGCGATCGCCACTTCTAAGCAGCGTTGCTCCGTTCAGTCCGTGCCTTCAGTAAACAGCGGGGGTTGGTAAGGTCTAAAGGTTTATGTCTGGGGGGTGCCCCAGTCCCCCACCCGCTGCCCTTGACCTCTCTACACTCGTGGCAACAGCGGGGTAGGCAGTTTGCCCTACCCCGTTGTTTTAGGCTTTGTTGTTTATGTCTCCAAGCATTTCGTTTGATTGGTCTGGCTGTCACGTCGTTGCACGGGGCGGCGGTTGGTCGCGTTTAGCTGGCGTTCCACAAGCGTTCACAGCTAAGGCGGCTTCGCGCTTAGAGTGGCACGGGGCTAAGTCGGTGCAGGTCATTGCGCCGGGTATCGTTCAGTTCAAGGCGGGTGCTGCGCTCTGTACCTACTTGGTTCAGGTCTTCCCTTGCTGTCCGTTGCCATAAGGTCACAGGGTAGGGGCTACGGCCTCTGCCCTTTTTTTATGGACGGCTTCTTTGGCTTCAGTAACTTGGATTTAGCTTCAGTACCTTGGATTGGGTGTAAAGCCTCGCCTGGGGATGTGCGGAACGGTGGCGATCGCCTTGAATAATTGCCCCAGGCACTCCACACCCCGCGCCCTGAAACCCCGCGTCCCTCCCGAAGATGGGTGAAAAGCTATGTAGGTAGGGTTGGAATCTGAACAGATTGTTTAACGTTGCGCGATGCCGCGCTCTTGCCCATGGCCCATCGCTAAAAGAACCAACCCCCATAGCGCTCTGGTCGGGGCGGCGGCGATGCGAAACGGTTGGCCTGGTATTGCATTACGCGCGCCGCCACAAGATTTTCCAGTGTAGGGGGTTGGTCTTTTTTGGCAAGGGGAAATACATCAAAAGTCCGCGTCTTTACGGATGGGCTTTTTATTTCTGGCGCATCCAGCCCTAAAATAACTTTGGGCACAAGCCTAAAACAACGATAGGGGCTTACTGCGCTTTTGGGTGGTAAGCCCTTTTTATATCGCTTACTTTTGCCCCTTGCCAATCGCTCATGGGGTTTTCTCCGTGCTATCGCACCGATTAGAGGCACCGTTTCCGCTTCGCTCCAACCGTGCTCAAGAGGGGGCAAACAGCTCAGCTCGCGGTCAACCTAGGCGATGCACTGAGCTTGTCGAAGTGGGTAAGGGTGCCCTGGTTAGGGGCTTACCCTTTTGCACTCTACAGAAAGGCTAACTGTCGGGTTTCTATCCAGTCTGGCAACCGTAGGTCATCCATTAATGGGTGCAGCTCTACATTCAGCCCCAACCCCACGGCTAGGGCTATCGTTCCCCATGTACCGCTGCCTTGGGCACCTCTAGGCCAGTTTCGGCTAGGGCGTAGGTCTGGTGGTGCTGGTTTATTAGGCCATGCGTGTAGGGTTCCTCTCACTTGGGCTAGCGCGCTCACCATACGGGTGCTTCGCTCGGCATATCGGGCGCGGTCGGGTAGCTGGGGTTTTACTTGGTACAGCTCTGTGTGCAGCGCTTCGCGCACACACACCAGCCGTGCCAGTTCATCCAGCCCAGGGGCATCGCCCACTAGCCATCGTTCACACGTTCTCAAGCACTTTAGGTCTGCCAAGGCTTGTTCATGCTCTGCTCGGCTTAGTCGGCGTGGACCTGTTACTGCAATTACGCTCATAGGGCAGTCTCATTACTACCTACTATTATAGCTTATTTGCAGGTATACGCGCTTATTTTGTTAGTTTTGCTCTAGGGCTGTAACCCTGGTTTTGAGCGCTATCAGCTCCTCTTGTACGGTCAAGATGTCAGATTCCTGGGTGATGCTATACCCAATCAGTCGATCTAGCTTGCGCTCTGAAATCTTTGATTGTTCCAATAGTTTGAGCTGACTGTCTTGCAGCTCGCGCTGTACAGCCAGCATTCCTTCAATGGCAGCTTGTATCTGCTCAGGGGTCATGGGGTTTCTCGCTCCAGTTTTTCAGCGATCGCACTTCTTACAAATTCTTGCCATTTGGTTATCTGCTTCAGCTTTATGTTCTGGCTCTCAGTAATCCGTACCTGTAGCTGCACACTCAATGATTCTTCACCCGCTGGTACAAAGGCATGCTTCGCAATGTCGGGGTTGCCGCCGGGTCTAGCCATCGTTATTCCTTGCTCTCTACAGCCTCAGTATAACTTGTCTACTCGCAAATCAAGGTAACAATAATTTACACAAACCATGACAAAATCTATTGTCTATTAGTCGTATACTGGCTATAATTAAGGGGTATAGAGAAAACAAAAGAGCGCCTAGGCAGTCAACCATTAAGCGCTCTTTGCTTCTCAAACTCACAAAACAGGAGTCCTCATGTCACAGACTATCACACGTCCTACGGTGGCTCTAAGCCCTAATTTGGTGGGCGATTTATCAGCACTAAGCGATCGCCTTAATGGTTTTCTTGATTTGGCTGATGGTGGGCAGTCCGATGACCCCACTGAGCTAGCTCGGCGGTACCAGGCACTCAAAAATGTTTGGTGTTCTGTGGTTGGGCTTTATGGGGCTAATCTAAGCGGCTAATTGTTTGGGGCGGTGTCTTACCGCCCTTTTACTACTCATCATTTATAGAGGAATGTGTCATGAAGTTTTCAGAGTATCCCAGAGCAATTGCTGAGGTTGAGAAAGAGCTATTGAGGCTCGTGCGCGACCTGCGACGGGTGCAAGAGGCGATAAACAATTCAGTCAATCAGGCAGAACGGGCGATCGCCTTTGATGCTGAGCTTAAGAATGATGCCCAGCGTAAGGCCAAGCGGCTGGAGCTGCTGGGGGCAGATAAGCGCTATGGGTCGGCTATGGCAATGGCGGGACGGATGGGTGATCGTAAGGCTGAACTAGAGATTGATTTGGGTTTTTACCGCGCTCAGTTTTCGGTGCTGAAGTTACAGATACGCGATCGCATTTCTCAGGCTGAGATGAGGGTGGCAGCATGACAACGTATCACATCCCCTTATGGCGTTTGTCGGGTCCCAATGCCTTGTTTGTTAAACGGGTTGAAAACGGCGGAATGGTGCTCTGCAAAAAAGGGCTTATTTTTATCGAATGGAAATTGTTTGAAAAACTTCCGCTCGGTACGCCATTACTTATTCACAAGAGTCTTGACGGTTCAGGTAAGCAGGTAGTGGGTGAAGCGTTCTCACACCTTGCACCTGAAAATTTTGAATGGACAGATAAAGATCCGCTGACCTAATCTCATGCTCTGGCAGACGGCTTTATAGTCTGCCTCTGCACAAAAACAATAAGGATCAAAACCATGATTTATGACAAGAATCCAGACGACCAGATAGAAATATGCCTAAATGCCTTAAGCACATTGAAGTATGCGTTAGAGGCTGAAGTTTGCGAGGATAGTTCACTTGCGCTAACGGCTCAAATAATTGAGTGGAGCCTAAAAGATGGGCTTAAGCGCTTACAAGCAAGCCATAAAGAAGCGTTAGATCAGGTGTTGATAGCAATGTATAGGCGTGATCAAATTCGAGATGCTGCTGTAGCCGAAAACAAAACAGTAAATCAAGATGAGATGGATAAATGAAATGACCACCACCCAGCCCATACAATCACTGCGCCGCTGGTGCAATACCGAAAAAGCAGCAGAACGGCTACAGATACACCCCCAGACCCTGCGAAAACTAAGACGCGACGGCTGGCTAAAGTTTGGCAGCCATTACCGCAGTCAATCCAGTCCCACCGCCGTCCGCCCCGCATCAGCTTCAATATCGAAAAGCTTGAAGAGCTGTTTGCAACCGAACGGCGTAAGTGGCAAAACTATGCCAAAAACTAGACCATAGCCACTACAAATATCTTGATTAGTGAGATACCTTTATATGCCCCCCGAATAATTATTCGGGGGGCAAGCTTTAAGTATCAAGAATCAATGGACGGTAAGCAGGGTTATTTCATTCTAAAGAGAGATTTGAGTAACTTAAAACCTTGTCCAGCCCTACGTTGAGCTTGAGCCATATTATCAAAGTCATGGTCACGATATAAATTGAGAGCTAAGTTACGGCCTAATGCAAAAATGTTCGG
>JBGSVR010000174.1:0-4680 GCA_041752855.1 Thermosynechococcaceae cyanobacterium | reverse complement strand
CTCTCGGCAAATCTAAGATTGTCGATGCTTTTCAATATCGCGGAATACATCTTCTAAAGAAACAGTATCAAGCCATTGGCGACGTTCAGTCGTATAGTCGCCTTGCCCAGGCTCAAACTGTCGCAAAAAGCGAATCATTCCATCAAATCCCAGCGCATCCATCAACGCAGTATAGCCAATTCGGTTGATTTCAATGGGTGTCATCATTAAACATCATCTCCTTCATGAGAATTCAAACTCATTAACCAGGCCACTGGATTACTTACAAGAACCTTTAATTTTGCTTGATGCCGAGCAGCAGTACGCACCAGACGATCATCAGTGCTCAAAAACACATCAACTTCTGCTGCCTCGGCACTCGCCACATGAACGGCATCAATGGACTTGATGCCAAACTGCACTAATTCACTCGCCCGTTGCTTTAATCCACTGTCAATAACAACTTTGTGATTAGCAATAGTCAATGCCGCCATGATTGACTCAGCTTTGTCGTGATCCGGCGTTTGTCGTAATTCTGTTTCAATCATCTCACTCGTAGTCAGTTCCCACTCTCCCAGTCTACATTTTCTATAAATTGTCAAAACTGCTTCTGCTTCAAGTCGAATGCGATCTTGAGATGAGTCATCAAAAGGACGGTTCAAACAACAAACATCTAGATAAATAGAGTATTGCTTACTCATTCTCGACCACTTTTAACGTCATCCATCACACTGCTTTCAGAACTATAGGAACTTGGGGTTCGCTTTGCTTAACCCCGCCTATGCAGTTGTCCGAACATATATCCCTAGGCATAGCTCAAAGGCTGGATGCCCAGGGTTTCCATAAGGTTTAGCAAAGAAACTTGACGCAGTTGCGCAAGCTTAGCGAGGGCGTCAAGACGTTGAGCACCAATTTGTTCAATTTGATTGCTAAGTTGAATAAGTCTGTCATATTCTTTGTCATCAAGGGTTTCAGCTTCTCGTTTCTCTCGCAGAATTTGGTAGCTGGTACGGAGATCGGAAGGGATGCCTTGGTTAGTTTTCAGAAGAAGCTGAGCTTCTTCTTCAGGGAGAATCGGAGTTTTGCGGCGAGCACGAAGAACCACAATTTGATGGAGCAACCGATTGAGGTCGGTTTCGTTGAGTTGGTTAGCAGCCTTAATGAGTTCGTCAATGCTCATAGATGGCGATCGCTGACTAAGTGATTGGCTTAATTATAGCGCCGTCAATGTAGTCGGTCGGGTTTCATTCCTCAACCTGACATGAGTTGAGTCCAAGGCGAAACGTCCTTCAACACATTTAGACCTTGGGCTAGACCTGGCACCGTGTAGAGCCTTAGAGAATTTCTGAATACATGCAGTCTCAACCACAGCATCCCTTCTTTGCATCACACTAGGACTTCCCGCGCTGTAATGCCTCACCCAGCGCACTAATGAGATTTTCACGGGTTTTAGCGTGCTGCTGCTGCTCTTGCGCTAAGGCTTCAGCTAGTTCATCACGAGATTGAGCTAGTCTCGCTAACTCAAGGGTAATATACTGCTGATCGCTCACAGAAGAGTCTGAGAGAATAGCGGTTAAAACAGGACGCGCCATAACGGATCCCATTTGAGCAAGCTGTTGAACTTCCGCCCGCAGATTACGAATGGTTTTATCCACAGCTTCAGCTTCTGTACGACGCTGCTGGGCTTCGATTTCGTAGCGTCGTCGCCACTTGAGGGCATCTTCTAGAGCGCGATCGCGTTCTTGCCGCAGGGTCTCCACCATCTCAAAAGACGGTTGCCGCGTATCACTCATAGGAAAAACAGCTCATCGCAATCGTAAATAGCACGCTTAAACACTAAACAGGAACCGCAGCCTGAACCGGAGTTTCCTGAAAGCCTTGAGGATGAATGGCAGGGTTATTCAAAGAGCTAAACAGCCGATTAAGCGCATTTAGGTAGGCCTGCGCCGACGCAACAATAATATCGGTATTGGCTGAATGTCCCGAATAAATGCGGTCTTCATGCTGAATCCGAATGGTTACTTCACCCATTGCATCAATGCCAGCCGTCACAGACTGCACCGAAAACTCAATTAACTGGTTAGGAATTTCTACCAGACGGTTAATGGCGCGATACACCGCATCGACAGGGCCAGTTCCCACTGCTGCATCGGTTAATTCCTGTCCGTCTGGAGTTCGCAGAGACACCGTCGCCGTGGGGCACTCATGGTCGCCACAAGATACCTGTACGCGCTCAAGCTGATAGCCGTTGCCATACTGAGCTTGGGTTTCATCCTGAACAATCGCTTCTAGGTCGCGATCAGTGATTTCCTTTTTCTTGTCTGCTAATTCTTTGAAACGCACAAAGGCTTTGTTAAGGTCTTGCTCTGATAGCTCAAACCCCAGCTCTTTAAGACGAGAGCGGAAGGCATTGCGACCGGAGAGTTTCCCGAGTACCAACTGGTTATCGCTTAACCCGATGGACTGGGCATCCATAATTTCGTAGGTGAGGCGATTCTTGAGGATACCGTCTTGGTGAATGCCAGACTCATGGGCAAAGGCATTAGACCCCACAATTGCCTTATTGGGCTGCACCAACATGCTGGTCAAATTAGAAACCAGCCGCGAGGTTTTATAGATCTGGCGCGTGTCGATATTGGTCAAGGGTGCTTCAGAGTCTGCTGCACGACCCACAAACGGATTGAAATACTGACGGCGAACGTGCATTGCCATCACCAATTCTTCGAGGGCGGCATTACCCGCACGTTCTCCAATGCCGTTGATGGTGCATTCTAACTGACGGGCACCGTTTTTGACGGCCTCTAAGAAGTTGGCAACGGCTAAACCTAAATCGTTATGACCATGCACCGAAATGACGGCCTGATCAATATTGGGTACGTTTTCTTTAATGCCGCGAATCAGGGCGCCAAATTCACCTGGGGTCATATATCCCACCGTATCGGGGATGTTGACGGTGGTGGCTCCGGCAGCAATCACCCGCTCTAAAACGGCATACAAAAATTCAGGGTCTGAGCGACCTGCATCTTCCGGCGAAAACTCAATATCTGCTGTGAAGGATTTGGCGTAGGCCACCATCTCTTCGGCGATCGCCATCACTTCAGGCCGCGTTTTTTTGAGCTTGTACTGAAGGTGAATATCTGAGGTTGCTAAAAACGTATGAATCCGTCCATGAGCCGCAGGGCGCAGCGCATCCGCAGCAGCCTTAATATCTTGACGGGTGGCACGGGCAAGGCCGCAAATAATAGGACCGTCTTCGGTTCCGACGGTTTCAGCGATTTTCTGCACGGCCTCGAAATCGCCAGGGCTAGAAAACGGAAACCCTGCCTCGATAATGTCTACACCCAGTCGAGCCAGTTGTCGGGCGATCGTCAGTTTTTCATCCACATTCAAAGTTGCGCCAGGGGACTGTTCACCATCCCGTAGCGTGGTGTCAAAAATGAGGATGCGATCGTTCTCTTGAGAAGCCTCAACCTGACTGGACTGGATTGTCATGACGAGTGTTTCAAACCTCTTTGCTCAAAAATAGATAAGACGTGGACGCTTTCAGGAGAGCGATACCTGACTTAAGTATCCTGCTAAACAGCACTAACCTTAAGACGCCGAGGAGATTATAAAACCCCTTGCCTAATTCTAGAATATGCCCCGCCCCTTCGTAGTGTCTTCCCATTCACCCAAAGTTTACGCCTTGATGGGTGAATGGGACTTTGATAAATCTATGACAGAAGGATTGGCAGCAGCGCAAACCCGCTGCCGCGCCGCAGATCTGCTAAGTAGATGGGCGTAATTAAATTACCGATGGGGTTTGGGTTTCGACTGCACTTAACCCGCGCCAATACGGGAATTGAGGGTTGAGCGAAGCCGAAACCCGTTTTATAGTTAATTCAGTCTGCCTACTTACGAATCTGATTTTTCAATCTCACTTCGCAGACTATTAAGGTCAATGTATTGATCAGAAACGTTTCTCAGCTCACGGGCAATCATCCCTTCCGTTGAAACCACGGTGATATGAGTATTTTTAGAGCGCAGCAGCTCGATCGCACGCTCAAAATCTCCATCTCCGCTAAATAGAACCACGCGATTGTACTGCTCAACTGTATTAAACATATCAATCACAATCTCAATATCAAGATTGGCTTTTTGAGAATAACGACCCGAAGTATCGTCGTAATATTCTTTCAAAAACTTTGTACGAACGGTATAGCCTAGACTAATTAAGGCATCTCTAAAACCGCGCTGGTCTTGGTGATCTTTAAGCCCCGTATACCAAAAGGCATTCACAAGCCGAATATGCTGCTCACGAGTAAAATATTCTAAAATTTTTCTAGGATCAAAGAACCAGCCATTTTTTTGCTGTGCATAAAACATATTGTTCCCATCCACAAAGATGGAAACATAATTAAATATATGATTCATAAAAATTGTTTTTAAGCGCTCAGATTAATAAAGAAAATAAAAAGTCAATTAAAATATAAGTAGACTTTTGAGAGGATATCTGAGAAGTCGAGCTTAAACGCTGAAACCCTATTGTTCCGTTACGGGTTAACCTTTTCAGATATCCTTTGAGTGTGAAGTTCTTAGTTTAACAAGTTTAATCCAGATTTAACAGCAGAAGTCATCAGT
The DNA here is from genome assembly GCA_041752855.1 of Thermosynechococcaceae cyanobacterium. Classification (GTDB taxonomy): domain Bacteria; phylum Cyanobacteriota; class Cyanobacteriia; order Thermosynechococcales; family Thermosynechococcaceae; genus JAAURS01. The sequence goes on along the minus strand of JBGSVR010000174.1, from coordinate 81 downwards.
ACACGGTGTCGGATACCTCTCTACTATTGAATGGACAACGTAAGCATAGTGCTTGATGTCTGAAATTTTCAATAGTATGTC
>JBGSVR010000173.1:0-13620 GCA_041752855.1 Thermosynechococcaceae cyanobacterium | reverse complement strand
TAAGTTGGGTGAGCGGAGCCGAACCCAACACCACGACCTGTGCTGGGATTCGACTCCGCTCACCCAGCGATGAATGTGTTGGATCATTGGAGAAATTTCAGACTGTGTCATTTTTCTCTGGTCAATAAATCAGCCCTGCCTTCTCAGGGGTTAGGCGTTGCCCTGCTGTGTCCTGAGCCTGTCGAAGGGAGCTTGCCGAAGGGGGATGAGGGAGTGCAAGGTGTAAAATCTCTTGCCAATTCTCTAAGTTATTTAATCCACGATCCTTAGCGGCGTTTGAAGGTGCCAACAATAGAAAGATCGGCTTGCCCATTCAAGTCTGAAGTGCAACAGGTGCGAATTGCTGAGAACAACAGACTCCGTGTCTGAGGAGCATTAGATCTTGTAGGGTAGATAGCGTAACCTCTGCAACCTACCTTGCCAATGTCATCTACCGCCCAACCAAATTCTCAAACTGGCTCACTCTGGTCTATCAAGTACGAACCTGCCTTTGAATCCTTAGGGGATGACTACGCCGATGCAGTGGTTGGGGCTGAATTTCCGCAGAATATTTTGCGGTTTCGCAATGAAGATGTGCTGCAAAAAATTGGACTAGAACCCACACAGGTTTCTGACCAGGATTTTATCGAGGCTTTTGGACAATTTCGGGGTCGCAGTCCGCTGCTGGCAATGCGGTACCATGGCTATCAGTTTGGGGAATATAACCCCAGACTGGGCGACGGACGCGGGTTTTTATACGGTCAGATGCGTGGACTAGACGGCGAACTGTATGACTTTGGCACCAAAGGATCTGGCACTACGCCCTACTCTCGTGGCGGCGATGGACGACTGACCCTAAAGGGCGGTGTACGCGAGGTGATTGCGTCTGAGGCGCTGCATCACTATGGTGTGCGCACTTCTCGATGCTTGAGCCTGATTGAAACGGGTGAAGACCTTTGGCGCGGAGACGAACCGTCTCCGACGCGATCTTCAACGATGGTGCGCTTTAGCCGCTCCCACATTCGGTTTGGCACCTTTGAGCGGCTTCATGCTCTCCAGCGCCCCGACCTCATTGGCAAGCTGCTCGATCACGTTATTGACACCTACTACAGCCATCTTTCTGCCGACCCCGATCGCTACGCTAAGTTTTATGCCGAGCTGGTGCAGCGCACGGCTGAACTAGTCGCGCAGTGGATGTCTGTTGGGTTTTGCCATGCGGTGCTGAATACCGACAATATGTCAATTACCGGAGAAAGTTTTGACTATGGACCGTTTGCGTTTATTCAAACCTACGACCTGAAGTTTGCAGCGGCTTACTTTGACTACTATGGGCGCTACAGCTACGGCAATCAACCAGGAATTTGTCGCTGGAATTTAGAGATGCTTCAGAAGCCTTTAGGAATGGTGATGCCTGCCGCCGATCTAGATGCTGGACTGCAATTGTTTGAGGATGCCTACTACAGCACCTATCGACAGAGGATGATGCAAAAGCTGGGGTTTTCGCAAGCTGATACGCCTGATGCGGAAGCGCTATTAGTCAGTACGCTAGAGTTTTTGCAGGCGACCCAGGTGGGCTATCACGACTTTTTTGCAGCCCTGCGCCAGTCGTTTTCGCCATTATGGTACACCGATGCAGGCCATATTTTAAGCGAGGCCGAGGTCGTGGCAAAGCCGGAGTGGGCGGAGCGATTAGAGGCTTGGCGGCAGCTTTATCATCGCTTGCTAACGCAGTATCCTGAGTCAGAACTGCCGGAGATCGCAGAACGTCTGCGTCGGCATAATCCGCTTACAGTGCCCGTGCGACCTGAAATTGAGCGCGTGTGGGAGGCGATCGCCACCACCAATAACTGGCAACCCTTCTATGATTTACTCAAACAGTTTCCAAAATAGTAGATGCTTCTTATTAAACCGACTCGCCAGTTAGACTTTCTCTTGTGGTCTTGAGCGTCAGAGGATGAACTGTATCTAGCTCAGCAGCAGGTTGCTTGAGTAACTGCGATCGCATCTCTTCACTCAGCCCCTGCACCTGAGAAAAATCTGCCCCTGCAATACTCTCAAACTGCTCAAACTCAATATCAGTTAGGTCTGCGGCGCGCAGATCTACACCCGCTAGGTTTGCGCCATTAAGACGAGCCTTTCGTAAAAATGCGCCAGTCAAGAAACCTCTGCGGAGATCTGCCTGAACCAACCGCGCTCCCGCTAAATTGGCTCCCGTCAGGTCAGCTCCCCCCAAATAAGCCCCCAACAGATTGGCACGTTGCAGATCGGCATTTCTTAAATTAGCCGTATTCAGCGGTGCCCCATTTAGGTTTGCGTCTGGGCCAATTGCACCAGAAGATCGGTAAGCAAAACCCTCAGGAAAAATCGTTTGGCTATCGTATTGTGCGCCTTGAAACTTGGCGTCTGTTAAAGTCGCATCGCTGAGATCCGCGCCGCTAAGGTTAACCCGATACAGACAGGCTCCCTGCAAGTTGGTGTGCTTCAAGATCGTCTTACTTAAGTCAGCACCTCTTAAATCAGCGCCCCTTAAATTGGCCTCAGACAGGTTTACCTGAGATAGGTTTGACCGATTGAAAGTTGCCTGACTGAAATCTCCTTTTTGCAAATCCATTCCGCTGAGATTGATCTGGTATAAATCTTTTTGACTCAGTGACTGTCCGGCTTTAAGGGCAGCCCAAACGTCTTGAGGGGTGAGTTTTATCTTAAGTTCAGTCATAAAGCAGTGGCGACAGGACTCTAAAGATGGGGCAGTGACCTGTCTACAATCATAGAGTTGTCGCGTTACTGTAGCGCTGTTTTTTGGAGATGTACCGATGCTTGCTGCGCCCATGACCATGATGGAATTTTTTCAAAAAAGCGCAGGTGTCTGGTTTACCCAGCGAACGGTGCATCATTTTGATATGGTCGCGGATGAATCGGGAGAGTCTAAACTTCATGTGCAGGTCGTCGCAGCCAGCGACCCCAAAATTCAACAGGTTTGTGAGCCACAAGGAATTGATCCGGCGATCGCCGCTGGAGGGGCTAGCTTCATGTGGCAACCCCATCAGGCAGGTCAAGAACCCAACCCAGACCAGGCGGCGGTGCTAGTAGATGTACCCGATGATGACACAGGGCGATCGGGTCGGCTGTTGCGAAACCAAGGCTATGTCGAAAAAATTCCGGTGGTGAGCCGCTATTGGTTTGGTCAGGACGGCATCTTAACCATTGATACCGATTATGACAATAATCAAGGCCAAGAACGCTGCTGGTTTATTACCAATGACTTCCGGGTCAGGGTCAGCACAGTTCGAATGATGAATGGCGTATACCTCATGACCTATTGCTCAGAGCGCCGCTGTGTGGGTGATGCAGACCTTACCAACATGATTGAACACAACAAAACGCGAGCATCTTTAGAATCTCTTTAAAGAGATTAAGCCAATACGTTAAGGATCGTTACTTTGTTTCTCACATTCGGGGCGGCAAATTTAATAATCCCCTATTCTCAAAGTCTGGGAACCGTTTAAGATCTGTCAACCTCTATACACCTTATGTATAAGCCCTTCCTTAAGCATTTAGAGCAATCCCTATTTCAACGGTTTGAGCTACAAAGTCGCCCTATCCTAGCGGATCTAGAGGCTCAGGTCAGTGCGCGCGGTAAAAACCCAGCCACCATCCGAAGCTGGTGCTATGAGTGCCCTGAATTTCGCAAAATCCGCTACACCTACATTGACGCGGGTGCCAGCGCCCAAATCTTCAATAGCGTGATTTATCCCAGTCATAATTCTGAATTGCCCTTGCTCGGGATTGATTTTCTGTCCTTTGGACAAGTCAAAAACCTTATTGTGATGGACTTTCAGCCTCTGTTTCAAGATGAGGCGTATCTCAAAAAGTATATCCACCCGCTTAAGGCGCTCCACGAAGCCTACCCAGATCTTGCTCAAAATCTAGAGATGAAGTTCTACGACGCAAACCAGTATTTTTCTAAGTATCTACTGTTTGCCAAGACAGACCCAGAAACCGTTAAAACCCGCGTTTTTGAGGCGTTCAAAGACTATCTAAACCTCTACTGGACAATGTTAGAGGAAAGCACGCCTCTAACCGATCCGTCAGACATTCAGCGCATTGTGAAGGCGCAAAAAGACTACGACCAGTACAGCGCAGACCGTGACCCCGCTTCGGGTCTATTCAGCAGCTACTTTGGGCATGAGTGGTCAGAGAAGTTTCTGTACGGCTTTTTGTTTGAGGATGCCAAGCCTCTTGCTGTTGCATCAGCCGTAAAGTAGTCAAAGTCTCTATCCTTTCCACCCTTCTCAAATGACGCTTTATCAGCCCTTTTTAGACTATGCGATCGCCCTTCTTGAGGAGCGCCTAGACCTACAGCCCTACCCCATTCCGGCGGGGTTTGAGTCAAAATCGGCGATGGTGGGTAAGGGCAAGCATCAAGATGAGGTGCTAACCACCAGCTACGGCTATCAGACGCCTAAGCTGCGGCAAATTCGTGCAGCTCATGTGCAGGGTGGCAATGCGCTTCAGGTGCTGAATTTTGTGATTTTCCCACACCTGAACTATAATCTGCCCTTTTTTGGGGCAGATTTGGTGACGCTACCAGGGGGGCACCTCATTGCCCTCGATATGCAGCCGCTCTTTCACGATCCGGCTTATCAGGCGAAATATAGCGACCCCATTTTGCCGATTTTTGAGTCTTATCAGCAGCGCTTACCCTGGGGTGGAGATTTTCCTGAAGAGGCGAGCGCCTTTTTCTCGCCAGCGTTTTTATGGACAAGACCCAAAGAAACCGAGGCGGTAGAGACGGACGTATTTGCGGCATTTAAGGACTACCTGAATGCCTATCTCAATTTTGTAGACCAGGCAGAACCTGTGACGGATGCTGAAGATTTAGCCAATATTGAGGCGGCTCAGTTGCGCTATCTGCGCTATCGCGCTGAGAAGGATCCGGCACGGGGCATGTTTAATCGGTTTTATGGGCCAGAGTGGACAGAAGAGTATATCCACGGGTTTTTGTTTGATCTAGAACGTCAGCGTCAGCTTGCAAAAGCGTCAGTTTAATACTCATAACAGGGTACTGGGGGTTGAGTTTTAGAGCAGCGATTGCTCAACCTAGGCTTTGTATGTCGCCCGTCTAAAGGCTCACACCGAGTCTTTCAGTATCCTGCTCTAGTACAGTGTCATTAGATCTCTTTCACGAATATGACCCTCACCCCCAGCCCCTCTCCCAGAACGGGCGAGGGGAGCTAGAAGTTGGAGCCATCCTTTTTCCCCTTCTCCCCTTGTGGGAGAAGGAGCCAGGGGATGAGGGGTATTAGTTTTGTCAGTCAACCAGGGTCTAATGTCATTGCTCGAACACAATATTTGTTGCTTTCTAGTGGGCTTCGCCCAAAGCATTCCTATAATTCAGGAATGTAAAATCAAATTATCTTAGCTTTACACGAGTCGTTATCATGACCTCTAGGAAAGCTAATCGTCCCACCAACCCCAAACCTGCGACGGATCTCCCTCTGACAGAGACATCGCAAGAGCAGCCTTCTGAGCAGTTCCCAATTGTTGGGGTAGGGGCATCAGCGGGTGGGCTAGAAGCCTTTACCCAGCTTCTCGAAAATTTGCCGACCGATACGGGCATGGCTTTTGTGCTGATCCAGCACCTAGACCCCACGCGAGACAGCCTACTCACAGAGCTTTTGAACCGGAAAACCCCCATGCCTGTCACCGAGGTGAAAGACGGGATGGCGATCGCACCCAATCAGGTCTATGTGATTCCGCCCAATACTGTAATGGTGTTGGCTCAGAATACGCTCAAACTAGCCTCTCGTAAAAAGACCCACGGCCGATTTTTGCCTGTAGACACATTCTTTCATTCTCTTGCTCAAGGGCGCGGCAATCAGGCGATCGCCGTGGTTCTTTCCGGTACAGACGGCGATGGCGCACTGGGGCTAACGGCGGTGAAGGTGGCAGGTGGCATTACCTTTGCCCAAGACGCAGACTCTTCTCAGTTTGAAGGAATGCCCCATAGTGCTGCTGCGACGGGCTGTGTAGATTTTGTGCTGCCCCCCAAGGCGATCGCCCAAGAGCTGGCGCGCATTAGCCAGCACCCGTATATCGTTAACTTACCGTCCAAAAATGAGGCAGGGCTTCAAACACAGGCGCTGCCCCAAATTTTTGCCCTACTGCGAACTGCCAAAGGATTTGACTTTACAGGCTATAAACCCGCAACCCTCAATCGCCGCATTATGCGACGGATGGCGCTACACAATATTGAAGCCCTAGAAGACTATCTGCCATTCCTTCAGATGAACCCGGATGAAGTGGATGCGTTGTGCCAAGATCTTTTGATCAACGTCACGGGCTTTTTTAGAGATTCAGAAGTTTTTGAGGCACTCAAAGCCAGAATTTTCCCTAGAATTGTGCAAGAAAAATCAGCCGAAGTACCCATTCGGATCTGGATAGCAGGGTGTTCTACGGGGGAGGAGGTTTATTCTATTGCAATTTGCCTGCTGGAGTATTTAGATACGCTCAAAATCACTTTACCCATTCAGATTTTTGCAACCGATATTAGCGAGGCCATGATTGAACAGGCTCGGAAAGGTTTTTATAAGCAAAGCCTAATGGAAAGTGTTTCACCAGAACGGCTGAAGCAATTTTTTATAAAAGTGAGAGGTGGCTACCAAATTACGAAGTCTGTGCGAGAGCTTTGCATTTTTGCCAAGCAGAACTTAAACAGCGACCCGCCCTTTTCTCAACTCGATCTCATTAGCTGCCGCAACGTGCTGATTTACTTAGGCGCAGCCCTTCAAAAGCGCTTGATCCCCATTTTCAACTATGCCCTCAACCCCACGGGTTTTTTAGTCTTGGGTGCCGCCGAAACCGTTGGCGAGTTTTCGACCTTATTTGACCAAGTAGACCGAAGATATAAGATTTATAGCCGTAAGGCCGCATCCGTAAGGCTGAAATTTGACTTTAGAACGCGATCGCCCTTTCTAGAAAAAGTGAACCCCATTATTTTGCCAACCGAAGACGATCAATACGATCTTAACCTACACAAAGAAGCGGATCGCATTATTTTGAACCGCTATGCCCCTGTCGGGGTCATTATTAATGACGAGATGGAGGTGCTGCAATTTAGAGGGCAGACGGGCCTCTATCTAGAGCCTGCTTCCGGGAGAGCGAGTTTCAATCTTTTAAAAATGGCGCGCGAAGGGCTAATGTTGGAACTTCGCAATGCCATCTATGAAGCGAAAAAAAACAGCGAACCGATTCGTAAAACAGGATTGCAGATTAAAAATCACCCGCAACTTGTAACCGTTGAAGTTATTCCGCTCAAAGTTGCGGCGATCGAAAAAAGCAATTTTTTAGTCTTATTTGAAGATGAGCTACCCTTAGTAGTGCCTTTAGATGCGGTAGCGCAAGGTAAAAGTCGGAGCCTTTCTAGAGTTAAGAAAGCTGAAATTGAGCAGGAAAACCTTCGATTAAGGCAGGATCTTGAAGTTACCCAAGAGTATCTGCAATCCATTATCGAAGAGCAAGATTCGGTCAATCAGTCGCTTCAGGTTGCCAACGAAGAAATTTTGTCGAGCAATGAGGAGCTGCAAAGCACCAACGAAGAGCTTGAAACCACTCAAGAGGAGCTTCAGGCCACCAACGAAGAACTCAACACCATTAACGAAGAACTCCGCAGCCGAAATTTAGAGCTAATCCAGACCAATAACGATCTCCAAAATCTGCTCAGCAGCATTAATATCCCTATTTTGATGCTGGATGGCGATCTGCGAGTGCGGCGCTTTACGCCGCAAGCAGAGGCAATTTTTAACCTCATTGGCACAGATATTGGACGGCGCTTTAGCGATATCCAAAACAATCTTGCCATTCCAAACCTTGTCGGTTTAATTGAAACGGTCATAGATACTCTTACCACCACAGAGCAGGAGGTGCAGGATCTGACGGGGCATTGGTATAGCCTCCGCATCCGCCCCTATCGCACCACAGACAACCGGATTGATGGCGTGGTGATTGGGGTGATTGACATTAACGCACTCAAACAAAGTGCTGTCCAGCTCGAAGCTGCCCGTGACTATGCCCACGCCATTGTAGAGACGGTGCGACAGCCACTGCTGGTACTCGATGAAGGGTTCCGGGTACTGTTAGCAAATCGGTTCTTTTACGAAACCTTTGGACTAACCCCCGCTCAGGTAGAGCAGCAGTCTATCTTTGAGATTGAAAATGGGGAGTGGGATATTTTGACGCTGCGATCGCAGCTCTCAACCCTTCTATCTGACAATACTGAGTTTGAGAATTTTGAAATTGACGAAATTTTTGACCCCAACGGACCTCGCATTTTATCGCTCAGCGCCCGCCAAATTCAGCAGCATAATAACGAGAGAAATATTTTATTAGTAATTGAAGATATAACGATAGTTCGGCAAGCAGATGAGAAACTGCAAAACTCTTTAAGAGAAAAAGATATTTTACTTAGAGAAATTCATCATCGCGTCAAAAACAACCTTCAAATTGTGTCTAGCCTTCTGAGCTTACAAAGCAATAGAATTACCGACTTACAGTCCTATGCTATACTACAAAGTAGTCAGAACCGTGTCGCCGCAATGGCGCTGACTCACGAATCTTTATACCAATCTTCAAATCTCGCGGATCTGGACTTCGCAGAGTACACCAAAACCCTCGTCAATAATTTATTCAACTGCTATGCAGTTGAGCGAGATAAAGTACATTTCAAAGTCAATTTACAGCCCAACATTATTGTCAATTTTGATAAAGCCGTCCTTTGCGGCTTAATTATCAATGAGCTTGTTGCCAATGCCCTTAAGCATGGATTTTCTGAAGGTCAAGAGGGTGAAGTTTCGATAATACTAGAAATCAATTCTGATCATCTTATTTCACTCACAATTGCAAATAACGGAAAGCCACTCCCCGATAATTTTGACCTAAAGAATGTTCGTACCATGGGACTGAATTTAGTGATCTCTCTCGTAGATCAGCTAAAGGGTACTCTTTCTATAGAGTGTGACGGCATCACAAGCTTCAACGTTACCTTTTTGCCAGAACACTCGTTACTGGAGTTGTCTTGATAGGTTCTCTAATAAACTTTAAGACCCTCACCCCCAACCCCTCTCCCGCTCTGGGAGAGGGGAGCAAGAGTTCTTGATCTACTCTTGTTCCCTTTCTCCCACAAGGGGAGAAAGGGCTAGGGGATGAGGGCTACCATGCACAACACAAATCTAAGAAAATCCCCTGCCGGGAGGGGTGCCCGTAGGGCGGGGTGGGTTAGTCAGTAGCGCCATGACTCACCCCTACCTCTCCCGAGAGGGGATTGATGAATCGGACTGTGGCAAAAACCTTTACTAAAACAACACTTTAATCCAGTTTTTTGACCATAAAATTTAAAATAACGACGTTACAGTAGCCTTGAGTGGGGCCTAGTCAAATGACTAATATTTTGATCGTCGAAGACGAAGAAATTGTTGCCTGGGACATTAAAGAAGCCCTAGAAAAATTAGGCCATCGGGTTTTTGAGGGGGTTGCAACCGCGTCAGAGGCAATTCTTACAGCCTCTATCGTCAAACCAGACCTGGTTTTAATGGATATCCAGCTCCAAGGCGAGATGAGCGGGATCACAGCGGCAGAAGAAATTTATAGCCGCTACAACATTCCGGTTGTTTATCTAACGGCCTATGCAGACGAGCAGACCCTGGCACTGGCCACCCGAACCAACCCCTTTGGGTACCTGATTAAACCCTTTCAAAGTAAACAGCTCCACACCACCATTCAAATTGCGCTCCAGCGGCATCAGCTAGAGCAATCTATCAAGCAGCAGCAGGCTTGGCTGTCGGATACGTTAACCAGCATTGGAGATGCAGCCATTGCCACCGATCGCAGTGGCGCTGTGACCTTCATGAATCCGGTGGCGGAGCATCTGACGGGCTGGCGGCAGCAAGATGCGTTGGGGCTAGATATTGACCAAGTTATTCCCCTCATTTATGACGTGAATAAAGAACCCGTCGAAAACCCGGGTCTACAGGTCATGCGGCTAGGCTATGCCCTTAATCTGCCTGATGGCTGTTTGCTGCTTGCAAAAGATGGCACAGAACGAGTCATTAGTGATTCGGCAGCCCCCATTAAAAATCAGGCTGGCGAGATTGTGGGCAGCATTATGATTTTCCAGGACAGAACCGACTGCCAAGATGCCCAAACGCAGTTGTTACAGAAGGTTCAAGACCTTAAGTCGTTTCAATGGTCTTTGGTGTCTAAGCTCCAGGTCAAAACGGCGGAACATGAACAGGCGATCGCCTGTATCGAAATCTTGAACCGGATGATTACTCAATCCCGCACCGCCGCCAGTGAAAGTGAAATCTTGAGCATTATCTTAGATGAACTCGGCACAATCTTAGACGCAGACTACTGCTGGGCTGCGCTGCACAATGAAAAATCTGCAACCTCAGTGATTGTGAGTGAGTATAGTAACTTTGATCGACAAGATATCTATTCTTCTGCGCTGGGCGCAGAAGTAGATTTAGAGCTTTACCCTAATTTTTATAGCTACCTTTTTAAGAAAGAAAGCTGGATTAACCCCGATACCGTCGTGATCCCCAAACCCTACCACTTCCCTTGCAGCGATGCGCAGCAGCGGATAATTTGCCCCATTGTGGCATTCCCTCAAAATTCTTACATCGGGGAAGTGCGAGTGGTAGGAGAGATCGGAATTATAACCACTGGAAAGCCCGTCTGGACATTGGCTCAGGTTAAATTGATCTCGCGCATTGTGAGCTATGGAGTACAGCTCTTTCGTCAGCCAGATTATTCTGATCAAGACGTTGCCAATACCATAGAGCGCTTAGCCAATCTGAGAAACGACTTTATGAGTTCTGTCTCAGAAGAACTGCTTAACCCGCTGCTCAACATCAAAAAAGCCACAGAAATTCTTCGGAGGTTAATGCAATTTCTAAAAGAGAACTCTACGCAAACCGAGGCATCTAAAGAACAGTTTATTCACCAAAACTTAAATCAATATTTAGAAATATTTCAAGAAGAATGGCAGAAAGAATTTGATTTTGTTCATGACCTATTGAATTTTAAATTTCTATATGAATTTCAGGATAAAGACATAGATTAAATAGGGTTCTCTTCTTTTTTAGGTTTGACAAAGAAATATCGCACGATCTCTGTAACGTCAGCAGGCAGTCAGGGCTACCGTATTTCTTAGGATCATGGATTAAATAACCTAAACTTTTGACCCTCACCCCCAGCCCCTCTCCCAGAACGGGAGAGGGGAGCCGGAGTTTCTTGTTCCCCTTATCCCGTTCTGGGAGAAGGGGCTAGGGGATGAGGGAGTGCAAAGCGTATTGCTTCTAAACAATTCTGGGTCTTATTTAATCCATAATCCTAAGAAACAGCGGCATGTTGAACAAGATTAAGTTTGAAGCAAAATGGGGCACTCTAAGCACAGCCCATTGCGCCATTTGAATTTGTTCGCAGCCCAATCTTGTTCCCTAAAAATATGCTGAAGATTGCCGTCGGTCACAGTGACGATCCTGATTCTCTCGAAGCCGCCCATGACGTGCTAGAGCAATGCCAAACGTCTTTAGCAGGTAAAAACCCGCAGGCTGGTATTCTGTTTGCCGCGATCGACTTTGATCATCAGCTCATTCTTAACTGCATTAACGAAGCGTTTCCAGATATTGAGCTAATCGGCGGCACCACAGATGGTGAGGTTTCTTCAGTTTTAGGGTTTCAGCAAGATTCCTTGACCTTGATGCTGTTTTGCTCAGACGAGATTGAAATCTGCGCTGCGGTGGGACGCAATGTCTCTCAAGACCCCGTGGCGATCGCCCAGCAGACCATCGAAGCCTCAAAATTAAGGCTCAAAACCCCACCCCGCCTTTGTATTGCAATACCAGAGAGCCTAACAACCAGCGCCTCTTTAATCTTGCAAGGGCTAAAGACAGCGCTGCCATCAGTCCCCATCTTTGGAGGGGCAACCGCAGACCAAACCAAAATGCAGTGTACCTATCAGTTTTATAAAACCGAGGTTTTAAGTGATTCGGTACCCTTGCTGCTGTTTGGCGGCAATCTTTTGTTCTCTCATGGAGTTGCCAGTGGCTGGAATCCTATTGGCAAGCGTAGCACCGTGACCAAAGTAGACCACAACATCATCTACGAAATTGATGGCGAACCCGCCCACAACTTTTATCACCACTACCTCAACGATTTTGTGCCCGATGCTGCCTACCCACTAGCAGTTTTTCCTCCTGGCGAAGATACCTTTTTCTTAAGAGGAGCTATCGGTTATGACCAAGAATTAGGAAGTATTACGGTATCAGGAGACGTTCCTGAGCATTCTACTGTTCAAATTACGCAAGCAGCCCATACAGACATTGTCTCTGCTTCTAAAACAGCCTTTGATCATGCATTAAGTACCTATCCAGGTATAGAGCCTGCCGCCGCCCTCTTTTTCTCTTGCGCTTGGCGTCGCTGGATTTTAGGCACCCAAACAGATCAAGAATACGCCACCATTGCGGCAGCACTCACGCAGCCACTCCCAAGCTGTGGATTTTATACCTACGGAGAAATTGCACCGCTGCGAGATCACGGCCCCACCTTCATTCACAACACGACCTTTGTAACACTGCTGCTCGGAAGTCACTAACGTCTTATGCTGTCAGAGGAAAATGCCACCTTATCACTTCAAAAGATTGAGAAAGAGAATCGAATTCTCAAGAAAAAATTAGAGCGTGCCCAAGCCGACCAAGCCAAATTAGAAGCGACAAATTACAACAAAGAATCGCTTCTAAAAAACGTGATTGGTGAACTCCAAGTGTCTCAAGCCATCTTAGAAAAAAAAAGCAGTGACCTAAAGCAAGCCTTTGAAGAACTCACCCTCATGCGCGACAAACTGGTTGAAGCTGAAAAGATGTCTGCCTTAGCAACCCTTGTGGCAGGTGTTGCCCACGAAATCAATACCCCCGTGGGAACCAGCATTACCCTCGCCTCTACCCTTGCAGATGAAACGGCAACGCTCAGTATGGCTGTTGCCCAAGGTCAACTTAAGCGTTCTACCTTAAACGATTATGTAGAAATTGCCACCGAAAGTACGGCGCTCCTGATGGCAAATCTTGACCGCGCAGGGGAACTTATTCAAAGCTTTAAGCAGGTTGCGGTCGATCAGGCGATTTTGGAGCATCGAACCTTTAGAGTCAAAGAATATCTAGAAGAAGTGTTTGCCAGCCTTAGCCCCCACTTTAAAAAGACGCTTCATACGCTTACGCTTAAGGGCGATGAATCCCTTAGCATCAATAGCTACCCTGGTGCGTTAGCCCAAATTGCCACCAATCTTGTTACAAATTCGTTGACCCACGCCTTTGAATCTAAATCCCAGGGGGCAATCTGTATTGACGTGTCCGAGCAGAATGGCAAAATTCTAATTCAGTATCGTGATGATGGATGTGGAATTCCGCCAGAAAACCTAGGCAAAATCTTTGACCCCTTCTTTACAACCAGGGCTGATTTATTGGAAAAAGAAAAATAGACGAGGCACATCATGAGCAAGCTGTCTGAGACCTTTGGTGATGGAAGCAAAGCCATTGTGTCGAAACAGATTCATTGAGATCGTTCGCACAATTGAGAAGTTAACGGGGG
>JBGSVR010000172.1:0-2884 GCA_041752855.1 Thermosynechococcaceae cyanobacterium | reverse complement strand
GTATTGCTCAATACTTGAGTCAGCTATTTTCTCTAGTTTAGAGTAAAGGCTTACAGGATTCTCTGCCAATCCGACGTAATTATTGAGAGACTTAGACATTTTTTGCACGCCATCGGTGCCGAGCAAAATCGGCATTAACAGCCCAAACTGAGGGTTTTGACCAAATACGCGCTGAAGATCTCGCCCTACGGCAATATTAAACTTTTGATCGGTGCCGCCAATTTCAACATCGGCCTGAACGGCGACAGAGTCATAGCCCTGCAGGAGCGGATACAAAAACTCATGGAGAAAAATGGGATTTCCTTTGCTATATCGATCTGAAAAGCCTTCTTTGGCTAACATTTGTCCCACGGTCATGGTAGTCAATAGCTGCAAAATTTTGGATAAATCAAGCTGAGCCAGCCATTCAGAGTTATGGCGAATCTCGAGCCTTCCTGGGGTTTCAAAATCTAAAATGGGGCGAATCTGCTCAATGTAGGTTTTGACATTGGCTGCCACATCCGCTTCGCTGAGCTGTCGTCGCACTTCCGACTTCCCTGTGGGATCGCCAATGCGAGCTGTAAAGTCACCAAAAATCAAAACGGCGGTGTGTCCCTGGTCCTGAAAGGCACGCAGCTTACGAATGGGGATACTATGACCCAAATGTACGTCTGAACCCGTCGGGTCAATGCCAAACTTAATTCTAAGGGGGGTACTGGCCTGCTGGAGCCGTGCCGCAATATTTTCGGCTGGATCTGTAGAGTCAGGAAGATGCGGAAAAATGTCGCTGACGCCACGCTGGAGCGCTGGCGACCAAGAATACGTCATGGAAAAAAATCTGTTAAACCAGAGTTGAAAGTAACTGAGATAAATCTAGTCTTAAATCCTATCAGGTTGCTAGGCTGCCCGTCTGTGTCAACCTAGTGAGCGAATCAGATTAAGCTATCAAACAGTAGAAACAGTACAAACTCATCTTCAAAGTCAGGATTGACTGTTTTTGATGGTGTGGTTTAATCGTTTTGCGGGGATATTGGCTTCACTTAGACCTCTTCACAACTTAAGTATTCTGATTCTGATCGGTTCTGCACACAGGAATTACAGCAGCAGTGTCCACTAAAGCAATTCGCCATAAGTCTTTAAATCCTCCTGACGCCCAGGATGGCTTTTGGCCCTCTACGATTAAGGTTGCCAGTTCTACAGTCCTCGTGACCTCAATGCTGGGCGTTACAGCCTTGGCAGGGGGCTTAGTGGGTCTTGCCATGAGCTACCGAAATTTGCCGGATGTGCGATCGCTAAAAGGCTACGTGCCCAGCGAAACAACCTACATTTATGACATCAACGGTAAAGTTTTAGCCAGCCTCCACGGCGAAGAAAACCGAGAAGTCGTTCCCCTCGATAAAATTTCGCCCAAGCTCAAACTTGCCGTCCTTGCCATTGAAGACAGCAACTTTTACCAGCACTCAGGCGTTAACCCCGTTGGAATTGTGCGGGCAACCCTCGTTAACTTAAAACAGGGGCGCACCGTAGAAGGTGCCTCAACCCTCACACAGCAGTTGGTTAAAAACCTGTTTTTAACCCCCCGTGAACAAATCAGCCGCAAGGTTACAGAAGCCGTCTTAGCCATGCGGGTTGAGAAGCTGTTCAAAAAAGACGAAGTGTTAGAAATGTACCTCAACCAAATTTATTGGGGACACAATACCTACGGTGCAGAAACCGCTGCCCTTAGCTACTTTAATAAATCTGCGGCAGACCTCAACCTCGCTGAAGCGGCCTTAATGGCAGGCATTATTAAAGCGCCAGAGAAGTACAGCCCATTTTTTGATTTTAAGGCCGCCAAGCGCCAGCAAGTCATCGTGCTAGATCGAATGGTTACGCTCAACTGGATTACCCCAGAAGAAGCTGAGACAACCAAAGCGCAGCCGCTTAAGTTTGGGCACGTCACCTCTTTTCAGAGAAGTACATCCCCCTTTGTGACCAATACAGTGGTCAAAGAGCTAACGGATAAATTTGGCAAAGAAGCCGTACAACGCGGCGGAATGCGGGTGCAGTCTACGGTGGACTGGAAGCTTCAGCAGTTGGCAGAAGATTCTGTGCGCTATGGGAGCGGGGTACTTCAAGGTCAAGCAGATCAGCTTGCGCTAGTCGCCGTTGACCCGCGCACTCACTTTATTAAGGCCATTGTGGGCGGGGTAGACAGCAATAAAACCTCTTTTAACCGCGTTACTCAAGCCCAGCGTCAGCCCGGATCGTCTTTTAAACCCTTTGTGTTTTACGCGGCTTTCGCCTCTGGAAAGTACACACCAGATTCCATCATTAATGACAGCCCTGTTAGCTACGATGACGGCAGTGGAGAGCGCTATGCACCCCAAAACTATGATCGTACCTTTGCGGGGGGAATGACGGTTCGTCAGGCTTTGGCGCAATCTCGCAATATTCCGGCGGTTGTGCTGGGGCAAACGGTAGGTCTTGAAAAAGTGATTGATATCTGCCGCGTTTTGGGCATCAGAAGCCCGATCGCCCCTGTGATTTCGCTCCCTTTGGGTGCCGTAGACCTTACGCCTTTAGAAATGGCCTCAGCCTATGCCACGTTTGCCAGCAACGGGTGGCAGTCTGACCCCACTGCTGTTCTTCAGGTCACAGATGGGGCAGGACGGGTGATGTTGAACAATACGCCTCAGCGCAAGCTAGTGCTGGATCCGTGGGCAACCGCATCTTTGGTAGACACAATGCAGGCCGTGGTGAACGGCGGGACTGGGAAGGCTGCTTACTTCGGTCGCCCCGCAGGTGGAAAAACAGGTACTACGTCCTCAGAACGAGATATTTGGTTTGGAGGATTTGTGCCTCAGCTTGCGGCAGTAGTGTGGGCTGGAAACGACAATTACAGTCCTCTAGGGCGAGGTGTGAC
>JBGSVR010000171.1:0-9271 GCA_041752855.1 Thermosynechococcaceae cyanobacterium | reverse complement strand
ACAGGCTTAGCAGAATGCTTAAGCACCTGTCATGCAATCTAGCTCCGAAATACCTGACAAAAACCGTCACCAGGTTGCGTTTGCGCCGCTAAAGAGCGATTGTGTGAGAGTATTCAAAAGCGTCCATGCACCTAAGCGATTAAACGAAGCGCTATATGCACAATGCAAGACTAAATGATCACCTCCCCTATTAATTTGGGTATTATCCCTACAGGATTGACTGTTCTATTGATTTCAAATTCAAACGAGATCTTTTAAGATTCTTTTTCACTCGAAAAAGAATAAGGCATCTTTCAAACAGGTGTTTGGTACTGCAACGCAGTCTTGCAGCACTAAGGTTGGCTTCAGTTTGCTCTAGAACATCCAGTGAACAGCGGTTAAGTCTGTGGTTACTTCACTCAACTTTTTCTCTAAACCTAGTCAGCGCTTGGGGGTGGAACTTACCCCCGAACGCGTTAATATCGTGCAGCTTGAACAGGGTAAAAAAGGGATAAAAGTTGATGCTTTTATCTCCCTTCCTCTGCCTGAAGGCGCTTATCAAGATGGACGGATTGTCGACCCCGATGCGATCGCAGATGTGATTCGTCAGGGTCTTAAGGACAAAAAAATCAAAGCCCGTCGAGCCATCAGCGCCATCCCCGTCGGAGAAGCCGTCATTCGACTCATTCGGCTCCCTGCCGAACTCGACGACTTTGAACTGCGAGATATGGTGCTTAACCAAGAAGCGGCGCTCTATCTACCGTTTGCACGGGAAGAGGCGGATGTTGACTTTCAAAAGTTAGACACCCAAATTGACGAAGACGGCATTGAACGGGTTGAAATTCTCTTGGTGGCAACACCCAAAGAAATTACAGACGCCTACCTCAACGTCTTTGAACAAGCGGGTTTACAGCTAAAAGTTTTAGAAGTCAGCAGCTTTGCCCTTCTTCGCACCCTCCGCAGTCAGCTTTTGCAGTTTGCAACAGGTGAAGCGGTCGCCCTGGTCAACATCGACTGTGACGGCTCAGAAATTAGCATTGTTCTAGACGGCGTGCCGCAGTTCAATCGCAAAATTCCCATCGGCACCTTTCAACTGCAAAGCGCCCTCAGCCGCGCTATGAACCTCCCCAGCTCAATGGGAGCCGACCTGCTGCAAGGCATGAGCGTTCCGCTTAGCGTAAGCGCCACTGAAACAATGGCTGGAGACGCTGCCAACCCTAGTGCCGCCGCCATTTTAAGAATGCTCGGCGACCTCTCTGACGAACTGCGACGCTCCATTGATTTTTATCTCAACCAAGGTGAAAACCTTGAAATTAGCCAGGTCTTTCTATCTGGCGTGGGGGCAGGCATTGGTCAAATTGATGAATTTCTCTCAACGCGGCTAGGCTACCCTTGTACTTTAATAGACCCTATTGAAAGCCTGAGCATTCAGGGGTTTTCGGATATTCCTGCGGCACAGCGTCCGGCCTTAGGAATTGTGATGGGTCTAGGATTACGGGAGATTTAAACCATGTATCAAATTGATATTAATCTTCTCAATGATCGACCCGAACTCGGCACAGGGACGGTCTCACAGGGAACATTTGTCGGCGGCAGTACCGAAAGTAAAGCGCCGTTATTTTTAGGCGGTGCTTTAGCGGGTGGCTTAGTCGGTCTTGTGCTGCTGCTATTAGGCGGACTATCGCTATTTAATCAGCAGTTATCTAGCCGAGAGCAAACGCTGCAATCAGATCTCGATAGATTAGCGCCTGAGCTAAAAAAGGTGGATGAGCTACAGAACAAAGAGAAAGCCATCTTAGCCGAGACTTCGGCTTTGGCTACTATTTTTAATCAAATTAAGCCCTGGTCGGCAACACTGCAAGACCTACGCGATCGCGTTCCCGCTACCCTACGCATCACCAAAATTGAGCAGACTGCCTCTGCTCCCCCCGCCGGACAGGCAACCCCTGCCCCAGCACCTAGCCCTAGTCCATCACCCAGTCCAGGTGCGCCACCGGCTGCGCCACCGCCTTCTAATGACCTTAAGCTGTCGGGTACAACCTTGGCCTTTAGCGACATCAATGACTTTGAGCTGACGCTGCGGAAGTCTCCTTTCTTAAAGGCAGACAAGACCCAGTTGACGTCATCTGCACGAGATCCTGTAGATACTCAAACAGGCGTTGCGCTGGTGAAGTATGAAATGCAGACTCAGCTTAACGATGTACCTGCTTCTGAACTACTGCAAGTATTAAACGCTAAAGGGGCTTCAGGATTAGTGTCTCGCATAGAGGTCCTCAAGCGACAAGGAGCAATGAAGCCATGACCATCTCAGATCGATACGGCCCAGGCAACAGCGGCATGAGTGCCCCTGCTTACCCCTCTGCCTTTGGCATTACCTTTACCCCCACCGTTAGCGGCATTTTAATTGCTTTAGCGGGCGTTGGCCTAGCCGGATGGATGGCCTTTAACCTCATTGGCCCCAAGCTCTCTGAAACCCAAGAGCTACAGGACAAAATTGGTCAACAAGAGCAAAAGCTCCAGCGCCAGCAAGAAACTGTCCGCGATATTCAAAAAATTGTGGCGCGGGTGAATGCGGCAGTAGACAAAAACAAGCAGGTGCGGGGTCTATTTTCAACCCAGAAAGACCTAGAAACGCTGCTCTTAGATCTCAACCGGATTATTGTGGCAAGCAAGGCTCAACTGCAAAAGTTTACCCCTGACTACGGGTTAACAGGTACGGTTGCCGACAGTTCTGTGGGGGTGGAGCTAAATAATAAAATTAAGCGCCGCGTCACGGATGTCGCCTTTGAGGGCACCTTTAACCAGACCCTCGAAATTATGCGAACGATTGATCGGCTCCAGACGCTTCTGGTGCTGCGAGATTTCAAAATGGAGCTAAAGGCACCCACAGGTACCCCAGGCGGTGCGCCAGATAACCTTGTGACCTGTAGTTTTAAGCTTTATGCCTATGTTCCACTGACAGAAGAAGAATTAGCGGCGCTCGCCAAGCAGAATCCGTCTAGCGGAACTGACGCTAAGCCCACGGGTCAGCCGGCACCAGCCCAGTAAAGGGAGTGGGGCGTGGAAATGGGGGGCATCTGCTGCACTTTCTCGCTTATTACAGCTTTTAATCATGTGTATTGAAAACAACAGGAGTCAAGGGTGAACTGGGATCTTAAACGCTACGGATTTGCGATCGGCTCTGCTGCGTTAGTGGCTACCGCAATGCATTTCCCCGCTCAAGCGGCACAAACAGAAATTACGGGGGTGCAGCTCACCCCATCGGGCAAGGGCTTTGAGCTAACGCTTCAAACCCAGGGCAACAATCGCCCACCCGTTTTTACGGTCAACCGAGGCAATTCGTCGGTGGCGGATATTAGCAATGCCCAACTGCGCTTACCGACGGGGCAATCGTTTAGCCAAGCGAAGCCAGCACCCGGCATTGAAGCCATTGAAATGCGACAGCTCGATGCTAATACCGTCCGCATTACGGTGAAAGGGATGCAGGCTGCTCCCATTAGCGACACCATTCGTCGAGATGAGCGCCAAGGGCTGTTGGTAATGCGGTTTAATGCTGCCAGTGCGTTAGATGGCTCTGGATCAGCTTCTAATTCAACCCCTAGCGTAGGTCAATCGCCAAATTCTGCGCCTGCGTTTAGATCTCGTGCAGTTGCGCCGCCTGCTGGCGATATTGCAGTTGGGAACATTAATGCTGATGCTGACGCCATTGATTTGGGCGGAAGCGCTCAGGTCATTCCTAAGCTGCTGCTGCGGAATGCGCCTGTAAGAGAAGTTTTGACGCTGCTAGGGCGCTCGGCAAATGTTAACGTTGCTTTTGCAGAAGGTGAAGGGGCAAGCGACCCCGCCGCTGCTGCTGGCGCAGCGAGTTCAGGTTCTACCATTTCGCTCGATATTGAAAATGAGTCGGTACAGGATGTATTTAACTACGTCCTGCGGTTGTCTGGGATGCAGGCCAATAAGGTGGGTAACACGGTTTTTGTGGGTAAAGAGCTACCTGGCGATGCCCAAAACCGCATTGTGCGTACTCTGCGTCTGAACCAGCTACGGGCAACGAGCAAAGTCACCTTTACCAATGCCTTGATTGGCACTTCTCAGGTGGGTGGCTCTATTAGTGGTGCGACAGGCAGCATTACCTCCAGCGGTGGTGATGCGACCAGCTCTATTTCGGGTGGATCCAGCGGTTCGGCATCAGCGTCTACCCTCAGCAGAATTTCTAAGTTTGCTGAAGAGTATAAAGAAAGGGGCGCTAAGGAAATCTTGGAATCTTACGGTGCCAATAAGGGCGGCAGCGGCGGACAAGACCAAGAGGCGGCGGCTTCTGATTTGCTGAAGGGCTTACAGGTTGTCGCAGATGCACGGCTTAATTCAGTTACGTTGGTGGGTAGCCCTCGTAAGGTTGCAATGGCGACTAATATTCTTCAGCAGCTTGACCTACGTAAGCGCCAGGCCGCTGTTAATGTGAAGATTGTGGACATTAATTTGCTCAAGGGTAAAAACTTTGACTCACAACTGTCATTTAGAGGCAACAACTCTATTGGCGTTGGAACTGGACCGGCGGGGAGTATTGGTAATGCATTGAGCCTTGTCTTTGGTGGCGCTACCGGCCCTGTAAGTATTACAAATATTGCAAACAGCTTGGTGGGTAGCATTACGGCTAACGTAACCAACCAAAACTTCAAAATCTTGACCAATCCTACCCTAATAGTTCAGGAAGGCAGTTCTGCTCAAGTTAACCTCACAACTGAAGTATTCTCTGGGTTTGAGCAAACTTCTACTCAAAATGCGTCAGGCTCTGGCGCAGCAATTGCTTCAACAACCGTTAAACCTATTATTCGACAAGCTGGGGTTATCTTTAACGTAGCAGTTGATCGGGTAGACGATAACGGCTTTATCGCGATGAGTGTTTCGCCAGAAGTCAGCGCAATTAGCGGTACATACGATTTCGTCTTTCCAGGATCGAATAGTCGTCTAACTGGAACTTTGCTGAATCAGCGACGCTTGGAAACGGGCAAAGTCCGCTTGCGGGATGGTCAAACATTGGTGCTTAGCGGCATTATTCAAGATACAGACAAATCCACGATTAGCAAGGTACCTATCTTAGGGGATATTCCCCTACTAGGGAGACTATTCCGAAAGGATGTCGGTGAGCGCTCTCGGAATGAACTGGTGGTACTGGTAACGCCTCGAGTGCTGGATGATTCCGACCAGGCAACAACAGGTTATCAATACTCTCCTAGCCCTGATGCCCAAAAACTTCTAGATAAATAGAAGTTTTTAAAAAAGGGATGCCGCATCAATTGCGGCATCCCTTTTTTTCTGCGTTATCCAAAAAGAAAGGGTGAATGTTATAGAGACAAACCTAAATGCTCTTAGGACTTTGCTGATGCCACTCTGTTGCCTGCTCATAGGCATAGGCGGTTTGCAGTACCAAGTCTTCGCGCAGTACATTGCCAATAATTTGTAGACCAATCGGCAACCCCTCAGCATCAAACCCACAAGGTAAGCTTAGTCCTGGCAGTCCTGCTAAATTGACCGGAATCGTCATTAAGTCAGATAGGTACATGCTGATAGGGTCTGCGGTTTTCTCCCCAGCCTTAAAAGCCGTGGTTGGGGCGGTAGGGCACACCAGCACATCAACAGACTCAAACGCTGCTTCAAAATCTTGCTTAATCAAAGTGCGGACTTTTTGCGCTTTGAGGTAATAGGCATCGTAATACCCCGCCGAGAGCGCATAGGTGCCAATCATGATCCGCCGCTTTACCTCAGCCCCAAACCCTTGGGCACGGGTTTGAGTATACATCGACATTAGATTCTCCGCTTCCTCCGAGCGGAAGCCGTACTTAACCCCGTCATAACGAGCAAGATTAGCTGAAGCCTCAGAGGGTGCAATGACATAGTAAGTCGGCAACCCATACCGAAAGCGCGGACAGGAAATCTCTTGGATTTCAGCGCCCAAGTCTTTGAGCTGCTGGATTGCCTTCTGGACGGCTTCTGCTACAACGCTATCTAGCCCTTCGCCAAAGGTTTCGGTAATCACCCCGACTTTCTTGCCCTTAAGGTCTGGGATGAGAAACTTTGTGTAATCGGGGATTTCAACCTTTAGGCTCGTGGAATCTTTGGGGTCGTGTCCGGCGATCGCCCCCAGTAAAATCGCGGCATCTTCCACACTGCGTCCAAATGGCCCAATCTGATCTAGCGAAGAAGCATAGGCCACCAGTCCAAACCGCGAGACTAAACCATAGGTTGGCTTTAGACCCACCACCCCACAAAAAGAAGCCGGCTGACGAATAGAGCCACCTGTATCAGAACCCAGCGCCACCACGCATTCATTTGCAGCCACTGCCGCCGCTGAACCACCGGACGACCCACCCGGCACCCGCGTGATATCCCAAGGGTTTGCTGTCACCTGATAGGCTGAATTTTCTGTAGAGCTGCCCATCGCAAACTCATCAAGGTTGGTTTTGCCCACCATAACGGCACCTGCCGCCGCCAGCTTTTGCGTGACGGTAGATTCGTAAGGGGGCATAAAATTTTTCAACATGGCAGAGCCGCAGGTCGTGCGAATCCCCTTAGTGCAGAGATTGTCTTTAATGCCAGTCGGGATGCCTGCGAGGAGTCCAATGGGTTCACCTGCGGCGATCTGAGCATCTACTCGCTGCGCTTGGGCTAATGCCTGATCTGCTGTAATCGCCAAAAAGCTATGGAGCTTGGGTTCTAATTGGTGAATGCGCTCTAATGCCTCTTGAGTAATCTCGGTTGCCGTGCGCGCTTTACTCACCAATTGTTGGTGCAACTCCCGAAGGGAAGCCATGCAGCAGATCCTTTTTCACGTAACGACTTGAGTAAAGCGGATAGAATGCTTTCCCTCTGTCAGTTTATCGGATCGCTGTAAAAACAATGAAAATTGCTTCGGAATCATGGGGCTACCGCGTATACACAAGTCCTAGAAAAATCCCCTCCTGGGAGGGGTGCCCTTCGGGCGGGGTGGGTTAGTCAGTAGCGCCATGACTAATTAATCCACCCCAGCCACCCTTGAAACAGTTCTTGTTGAGTGGCTGTAGGCTGAGCTACAGGCTGTAGCGTCCAGCGATTCGATAACGGTTTGCCTAACGTGACAGCACATTCGCGCAGCATATCTTGATGGAATATTGTGATAGAAATAGTGTCTTGAGGCTTGTAGTGTTGAAGCCGATCATTGAGCTGATCGGCACTGACGCGGAAATTGGAGATCGCCAACAGTTGATCCCCTGGCTCAATGCCTGCCTGCTCTGCGGGAGAACCCGCTTCAACAAATTTGATGATGGCTGCACCATGCTCGGGTTTGACCGTTAATCCAAGATAAGGAACCGGATGAGTGACTTCGGCTTTGAGTGTTAGACCAAAGAGAGCCAGAATTTCATCAAAGGGTAGCTCTGCTGTGCCGTCGATGTAGCTTGCCCAGAAGGGGGTTAAGTCCATCTCTGCCACAGATTCAAAGCTGGACTTGAGCTGGTCGCGGGTAAAGCCTACTTCCGGCTGACCAAACTGCTGCCAAAGCTGCCGCATTACGTCATCGAGCGATCGCCGATTCTGGTGCTGGGCGCGGATGAGTAAATCTAGCAGAAACGATACCAGCTCACCCTTGAGATAGTAAGACACCTGAGTATTACGACTATTAGCATCGGGGCGGTAGAGCTTAATCCAAGCATCAAAGCTAGATTCGCTCACGGGCTGCACTTTACGGCCTGGGATGGTTTGAAGCTGTGTGATGGCCTCACTCACTTTGTTGAGGTAGCATTTGGCATCGTAAATGCCAGCGCGTAGCGGAATCACCAGATCGTAAAAACTGGTGGTGCCTTCGCAAAACCAGAGGGAGTCGGTGTAGTTTTCTTGGTCGTAGTCAAATACCTCTAACCCTTTGGGACGGATGCGCTTGACGTTCCAAAGATGAAAAAATTCGTGGGCGACTAGGCTCATAAATTTTTGATAACCGTCTTCGGATTGCAGACCAAACCGCGAGTAAATGAGTGAGCAGGCTGATTTATGCTCTAGGCCACCGTAGGCATTGGCGCTCAGATGTAGCAAAAACAAGTAGCGATCGTAGGGTAGCCCTTCAAAGAGCGCCGCTTCGGTTTCGATGATTTTTTGGGTATCCGCAAGCAATCGCTCAATATTGAGGTTCCCTTCTCCCCAAATAGCCCACTGGTGGGGTTTGCCCAATACTTCAAAGTTGTAGAGGGCGTGGGTGCCTATTTCAAAGGGGCTATCTACTAGCTCATCAAAGTTTGCCGCAACAAAGGTGTTGGGTTGAGATGCGGTAGGTAACGGTGTAGAAATATGCCAGTTTGAAGGGGGAATGATAGTGACAGTCGCCTCATTTCCTTCGCACTCGGGCACCCGAAAAAACATGGCGGCGGGGTTAAAGTACCCGTGGGTAAGATCAAGATGGTTGGTGCGAACCGTCAGTTCGTTGGCAAAAATTTTGTACTGAATCGTAATTTTTGAGGTTCCTTGGGCTTCAACCTGCCAATGATTTTTGCTGACCTTATGCCAAGGCAGTGGCTGTCCCTGTCCATCTAATGCGGTAAAGCCCTGAAGGTGTCTAACGTACTCTCGCACTAGATAGGAACCTGGCGTCCACACCGGAAATTTGAGAGCCAGCACGTCGGCAACCCAGCCCTCAATCTCAAAGCACACTTCAAACAGGTGGTTAGTGGGTTCGGGGAGAGTGACGGTGTAGTGCAAAGACGGGGCGATCGCTGGTGTGGAGGAAAGCGCGGGTGACATAGGGAAAGATTCCTGGAAGGTTGCAGGGATGGGTACAACTATTATCGCTATCCGCTGAAGTGTGGATCATTATCCTGGATGCTGGGCTTCAATCACCCCTTCAGCCTGATTCACGATCGCCCTCAATCGTTCCAACATCTGCGCATCAACTTTCTCCCATAACCCGCGCTGGTTTGCTTCTAATAACCGTTCTGCCATATCTCGAAGCGCCCAAGGGTTACTGCGCGTAATGAAATCTTGTACCGCTGGGTCAAAGATATAGGCTTCGGCTACGCCTTGGTACATAAAGTCTGCAACACAATGTGTGGTGGCATCATAGCCAAATAAAAAGTCCACCGTTGCCGCCATTTCAAATGCGCCTTTGTAGCCGTGGCGCATTACCCCTTCAATCCATTTGGGATTCACGACTCTAGAGCGGTAAACGCGGCTGATTTCCTCGGTGAGTTTGCGGACTTTCGGCTGCATGGTGCGGGAGTTATCGCCAAAGTAAACTTCGGGCGTGGTGTCTGAGACGGCTCGTACCGCT
>JBGSVR010000170.1:0-4305 GCA_041752855.1 Thermosynechococcaceae cyanobacterium | reverse complement strand
TGCCAGTGATTAAAAAAGGTAAGTCTCAAAATACTTTGCCTGTAATAGCTGCGTAGTTTTTAGAATAGATCGCAGTTATGCCTATCTACTCACCTGGAATTAACAGGTGGGTAATTTTGATTTGTCCAAAGTCGAATCATGCATTTACGGCACTAGAGCGGGTGCTTTCAACGGGTGCAGACGTGATGTTTTGCGGTCATACCCACGTTCCCTATGTTCGCACCCTGAGTGAAGGGACGTTTCAGGTTCGCATTAGCCAGCCCAATGCAAATGACAAAGCCGGACATTTTGTCGCCCCCCTCAAGCGCCTCATTAACGCAGGCTCCGTGGGCGAACCTCGTCATGGACACAAAGAAGCCACCTACGTCATCTATGACACAGAGTCTCAAAATGTGGCGCTGCGAGAAGTGCCCTACGACTACCAAAAAACTTGCGAGGCCATTATTGAAAAAGGCTTGCCCCCCATTTTTGCTTGGCGCTTAGCCCAAGGGCTAGAGTACGCCGAACGCGCCGAAGACCCAACCCATGTATGTGAGCGATAACCGATGGAATATTGGGCGATTTTAAGCGGTATTGCAGGCAATCTAACCGCCTATGAAGCGGTACTAACCGACCTGAAGCGCCAGCGCCATAAAGTTAGTGCGCTGTTTTTGATTGGGGACGTGGTAGGGCCTTATCCTGAAGGTGAAGCCTTGGTGCAGCGCCTTCAAAAGACCCGTCATGGCGAGTTAGAACCCCAAGTCTGTATGGGTTGGTGGGAAGAACAATGTCTCACGCTTCACGGACTAGGCCGCACGGGGGAACCGACTGCCCTGATTGAAAAATATGGAATGCCGATGGTGAAAACCCTTTGGGATTCGGTGTCTCGGCAGACGGTAGAGTGGGTGCGATCGCTGGAATTTGGTATCTATGAACTCGACTGTCTGCTGATCCACGGGAGTTCGGTGGGGGTAGACGATATGCTCACGCCAGATACGCCTGTGGAGATTTTGCTAGATCGGCTGCTGCGATTTGGCGCGAACAACCTTTTCTGTGGGCGCTCAGGGCTAGCCTTTCAGTATGAAATTAAAGAAGGGGCGATCGCCTCCACCACCCAAACCCTTGGCAACTCTGCCCAAACCCAATCCGTGACGGTTGCCGCTCGTCAAATTGTAGGGGTGGGCAATGTGGGGCAGATAGCAGGAGAAGCCACCTATACGCTGTACAACCCTGGCACCAATCACGTTCAGTTCCAAACTGTGCGGTATGGAAGCCCTAAAGGGTTTCAAGTTCTGAATCGAACTCAGTCAGGCGTTAAGCACATTCGCTAGATTAAAACCGTACCGCGATCAAACGTTTGACCGTCGGTTCCAATCCCCTGAATTTCAATGCGGTCTGCGTAAACCTCTAAGGCAGAAAACCCATGGCGAGATTCTGCATAGGCAGTCCACTCAGACTTGCCAACGGGACGTAAGCTAGCCCCGCCAATTCCGGTGATGAGGTAGGTTGTGCCATTAATGGCGGTAGTGCGCTCATAGTGATGTTCGTGCCCATTGATATAGAGCTGCACGCGATATCGCTTAAACAGAGGCGTTAGTCGCGCCACCATTTCGCTGTCGGTGCCGTACATTCCAGAGGCATAGACGGGGTGATGTCCATAGACGATTTTCCAAGGTGCGTTGCTTTGGCGTAAGGTCTTCTCTAGCCATGCGAATTGAGCATTCCAGTCCGCATTTACGTTGGTATCAAGCACAAAAAACTGCACGGATTCTTTGCGATAGGTGTAGTATCGTCCCGCCATATTGAAAGGTGGATACTTAACCTGAAGGTCGCCATTCTGCGTGCGAATATCGTGGTTGCCGAGACAGGCGCGAAACTCAACGCCCTGCTTGAGCAGGTCAGCGTAGGGATGCTCAAAGACAGTGGTGATTTTTTCGATTTCACCGTTGGTATAAATGTTGTCTCCGCCTAAAACTGCCAGTTGATAAGGGGACTTTTGGTAGTGGCTCTTCATTGCCTGCACGACATCGTACTGGTTTTGGTCGCCTGACCCTGTATCTGCGATCGCCACAAACCGTAAAATCGATCCAGATTTAGCAACAGCAGGTACTTTGTTGACCCCAACAGATGGCTTTGTAGCGCCTGTTATGGACTTGCTTAATGCGACCAAGGCGAGTCCGCTTAAACTGCCTAAAGTTAGAAAGCGTCTCCGATTCATTCGCATAAACCTGTTTAACCTCTACCCAAAGACTTCGCCAGTATAACCCACGCAAAAGTTGGAGCCATAAGACTCAGCGATCGTCCCTGATCTCCACTTGCTCGACTCGGGGTGATAACGATTATCATTTTGATCTATAATAATGAGCATGAAATTTACCCACGAAGGATATTTGTTAGGGGGTAAGCCATGCAGCATCACAAAGCAATTCGGCGATCGCCAAAACTTGATGAATCCACTCAAGCAAGTCTGCTTTGTCGCTACACCAACACCACGGCAAGCGTTCAGATTGCTCGAATTGCCGATCTCCCCGGTGGATATTTCGAGCGGGTTGTTTTTCCAGGCGTTTGTTTGCTGTTTGAAGCGCCAGCGGCAGCTCATCTCGAAATTCATACGGCAGCCTTCGTCAGCGCCATTGTGTCAGATCGGATTCCCTGCGCTCGCCTTGC
Organism: Thermosynechococcaceae cyanobacterium; assembly: GCA_041752855.1. GTDB lineage: Bacteria > Cyanobacteriota > Cyanobacteriia > Thermosynechococcales > Thermosynechococcaceae > JAAURS01. The sequence goes on along the minus strand of JBGSVR010000170.1, from coordinate 1,659 downwards.
GTTTGGGCAGGAAAATCGCTTTGCAGCCCAAAGTGCTTAGCATTTTCACCCTCAATTGTTTTCCAGGAAAAATGGACTATGCCTAACCCTCAATCTGACCAAATCTTAGACATTCCCAAACGTGGGCTGCCCGTTACCGTTATCACAGGCTTCTTGGGCAGCGGTAAAACCACGTTACTGAACAACATCTTAGAGAACCAGTCTGATCTTAAGATCGCGGTCTTAGTCAACGAGTTCGGCGATATCAACATTGACAGTCAGCTTTTAGTTTCGATTGATGAAGACATGGTAGAGCTGAGCAATGGCTGTATCTGCTGTACTATCAACGACAACTTAGTCGAAGCCGTCTACAACATCCTAGAGCGCCAAGACAAGATCGACTACATGATTATTGAAACCACAGGGGTTGCCGATCCGCTCCCTATCGTGCTGACCTTTTTAGGCACCGAACTGCGAGACCTGACGCGCATCGACTCTATTTTGACCCTGATAGATTCTGAAACCTTTACCGCCGAACACTTTGGTAGTGAAGCCGCTGAGAAGCAGATTACCTACGGCGACATCATTGTTCTAAATAAAACCGACCTTGTGCCGGAAGCAAAGGTCAATGCGTTAGAGGAGGACATTCGCGCCCTCAAAACAGGGGCGCGGATCTTGCGATCTGAATATGGCAAAGTAGCGCTGCCGTTGATTCTAGATGTGGGCTATAACGACCCCACCGCCTATGCCGATTTAGTTAAAGCGGAAATTAGCCAAACCGAGCAAGATCAAACGCACGATCATGGGCATCATCATCACGATGAGCATCACCACGACCACGAACATCATCACCACCACTCGGCTCATTTGGATAATGACGGGTTTATTTCGGTGTCCTTCCAGAGCGATCGCCCTTTTTCCCTCACCAGCTTCCAGGATTTTCTAGACTTCCACATGCCCGATGACGTATTCCGTGCCAAAGGGTTGTTGTGGTTTAAAGAAAGTCAGTTGCGCTATATCTTTCAGCTCAGCGGTAAACGCTACGACATGTCAACGGATCAGTGGCCTACTACTCCCAGTAATCAGCTTGTGCTGGTTGGTCGTAACCTAAATCCAGAAAAGCTGAGGGCAGACTTAACCAATTGTCTACAGCCCATAGAGAGTGGACTTAAAGCTGCTCTGTATTCCTAATCCAATGCCCTTCGGTTCAATTCTAAATACCCTACATTTACGAGATTCCATGACTTTACCTAACTCTTCCGAACGTGCTTCTGTCGAAAGCCTAGAACTAGCCCTTCAATCACCCACTCACCCTTCTGTTTCTGAAGCAGACATGCGGCAGGCGGTTCGCACGCTACTCATTGGCTTAGGCGAAGATCCAGACCGTGAAGGGTTGCTCGATACCCCCAAGCGTGTGGTTAAAGCGCTCAAGTTTTTAACCTCTGGCTATCAGCAGTCGCTAGACGAACTCCTCAATGGTGCCGTCTTCACCGAAAATGCAGATGAAATGGTTCTGGTGCGCGACATTGATTTGTTTAGTTCCTGTGAGCATCACATTCTGCCAATTCTCGGTCGCGCCCATGTTGCTTACATCCCTAATGGCAAAGTGATTGGACTCTCTAAAATTGCCCGAATTTGCGACATGTATGGACGACGTTTACAGGTGCAAGAACGCTTGAC
>JBGSVR010000169.1:0-2623 GCA_041752855.1 Thermosynechococcaceae cyanobacterium | reverse complement strand
CAACAGTCAGTATCTCCACACCATGCCCATTCCTGAGCTGACGGATCGGCTGATAACCGTGTGGCAGACGGCTGGCTATGATACACAAGCCGTGAGCCAACCCTGGCTAGCGCAGTTAACAACGCTGTTAGCGCCCAGCCTTACCCGTCTTAAAGATGCGGCGCAACAAGCCCAAGTCTTTTTTAGCCAAGATATAACGCGCAGCGAAGAAGCTTCTGCTCAGCTTCAGCAGGCGAACGTGCCAGAAGTTCTTGCCTTTATTACCCAACAGCTACAGCAAACGCCAGATTTTACAGCAGATGCCGCCAAAGACCTCATCAGTCAGGCAGTTAAGCAGCATGGTGTCAAGAAAGGACTGGTGATGCGATCGCTCCGTGCAGCCCTTACAGGCGAAGTGCATGGCCCTGACCTCATCGAAACTTGGCTGCTGCTCCATCAGCGCGGCTGGGATCAGACCCGCCTTGGTCAAGGGCTGTAGAAGTGACGAAAACGATAGGTTGACACTCCCCGCGCTGAAGCGACGGGGATTCTTGAATCTACGAAGTCACTTGCTCAGACAGGATTACTCCAACCTGAGTAGAGGCATCTTCTCCACAAGCGTTACTCGGCTCAAGGCCGAAAGTTCCGGTATGCCCTACCGTACTCAATCCCCGACGTAGGATATTTCTCGCTGCATTATGGTCTCGGTCTAATACACACCCACACTGACATGCATGGGTGCGCATGGACAACGTTTTCTTGACCACAACTCCGCAATTAGAGCATTCTTGGCTCGTATACGCTGGATTCACAGCAATGGTGATCTTTCCAAACACCTTGCCAAAATATTCCAGCCATACCCGAAACTGATACCAAGATGCATCGTTAATCGACTTGGCAAGACTATGATTCTTCACCATATTCTTGATTCTCAAATCTTCGTAGACCACTACATCGTTAGATGTGATTACGCACCGTGCCAATTTAACGGCATGGTCTTTACGTTGTCTACTTATTTTGAGATGGCGCTTGCCTAGTATCAATCTTGCTTTTCGTCTATTGATTGAACCCTTCACCCGCTTGGATACACGTCGCCCCGCCTTTTTTAATCGACGTTCTCCTTTACGGAGGAATCGTGGATTTTCTGCAACAGAACCATTTGAATCGGTGTAAAACTCATTAAGTCCGACATCTAAACCAATGGCTATACCCGATGGCTCAACTGATTCAAGGCGATTGACCTGAATACAAAACTGAACGTAGTAACCATCTGCACGTTTTACTAACCTGACTCGTTTAATCTGATCAGGCTGATAGAAGTTTAGATCGCGAGTTCCTTTGAGCTTCAGGGTGCCAATCCCTTTTTTATCGGTGAAGGTAATCGTTTTCCGATTTGCAGCTAAATGCCAGCCAGAGGTTTTATATTCCACTGAACGGTTATCTTTCTGAAATGAGGGAAACCCTTTTTTACCGACAACAGCTTTTCTACAGTTCTCATAGAACCGAGAGATCGCTGACCAGGCACGTTCGGCACTGGCTTGGCGTGCCATTGAGTTGAGTTCAGACGCAAACGGGAATTCTTTTGCCAAGACAGCACAATATTTATTTAGGTCGTACTGAGTTTTACCCAAGCCATCCATCCAAAACCGAATGGCTTTGTTGCGGATGAATTGAACGGTTCTCAGCGCTTCGTCAATGGCGCTCAACTGTTTGGCTTTCCCGTAGGTTTTGAACTCAAGGATTAACATGCTTTTATGTTAGCATGACTAATATAAAGCTGTCCTAGAAGGACGGGGGTTTAGACCCAAATTCTTGATAACAGTAGCGTTACGGCAAACTTGAGCAAAAAACCACAAAATAATTTGCTGTGTTTCTGAGAATTAAGTTAAATTAAGTTAAGAAACTTTACTTAACATTCTTGTCTAGGGTGTCTGGGCTGTCCGGTCAATTCACTTAAATCATAAACACAGCGTTGCGTCTGGGTAACAGCCTAGGTAGCGACCAAACCAAGTTTAGGCTTTTTGCCATTCCGTCTGTCCAAGCTCTAGAAGCGTCATCATCAAAGAGGTTCAGCGAACATATGAAGAAATTTTCCTGGAAAACGGCACTGCTGTGGACGCTGCCTGTCCTGCTTGTAGGTTTCTTTATTTGGCAGGGCTTTTTTGCACCTGTGCCAACCGCCGAATCTTCTGTTAGAAACACCGCGAACTCTCGCATGACCTACGGACGGTTTCTAGAGTATTTGGATGCTGGACGAATCAATAAAGTTGATTTGTTTGACGGAGGCCGCACCGCCATCATCGAAACCAATTCTGACAAAGAGATTTCAGGGTTGGGCGATCGCATTCAGCGGGCGCGGGTTGACCTGCCAGGCACCACGCCTCAGTTCATCACAAAAATGCGAGATCTCGGCATTGACCTAGACGTACATCCCATCCGCAACAATGGCGCAATTTTAGGGCTGCTGGGCAACCTAATTTTCCCTGTCGTGCTAATTTCTGGACTGTTCTTTCTGTTCCGTCGGTCTAGCAACGTCCCTGGTGGCCCTGGGCAAGCGATGAACTTTGGTAAGTCCAAGGCGCGTTTCCAGATGGATGCGAAGACGGGCATAAAATTTGATGACGTTGCGGGTATTGAAGAAGCC
>JBGSVR010000168.1:0-4433 GCA_041752855.1 Thermosynechococcaceae cyanobacterium | reverse complement strand
TCTAGATTGCGAAAGGTTAGACGCTTCTCACCGACGAGTTTGGGAGGGGACTCTATCAACATCTCAATCACCGCAATGACAGGGGATATTTACTGTGTAGGCTTAAGTATAAGAATATCGTGATTGAGTAAACTCTCTTTTGCCGAGCAACATGCTTCTAAATTTACCGCTAATGCCCCTTGGCATCGGCTTAATGACCTTGCACTGCATCATTGGCGTTATGGCGGCGATCGTCGCCCAGCAGCGTGGCTTAAGTTTTCGTCGCTGGATTTGGATTGGTTTGTTAGGCGGCACCATTGCCCTTATTGCAGCACTGCGAACTCCTTCTAAACCTTAATCCTTTAGGCTTGCACGGCGTAGCCCAAAATCAACAAATCCTTTTGCGCCCCGTCCAGTACCGCAACCCCTGGTAAGCCGCCCCAACACTCAAAACCTTGCTTTTCAAAGAGCGCAAGGCTAGGGGTGTTATGCCCAAAAATAAAGGCCAGCAGTCGATTTACCTTGAGGCGCGGGGCCTGGGCGATCGCCTCCCTCAATAAATACGTTCCCAACCCAGATCGACGCACAGATTCCTCTACATACAGGCTTAACTCTACTGTGTGGCGATAGGCCGGACGACCATAAAAACTTGAGAAACTGAGCCAGGCTACCACCTGAGCATTGGCTTCAAGCACCCACAACGGACGAGATTCGGGTAAATGCTCATGAAACCACTCAATTCGACTTTCGACGGTGACTGGCTCCAGGTCTGCCGTCACCTGCCGCGAGGGAACCGTCGCATTATAAATTTCAACAATGCGAGGGAGATCGGCAAAGGTTGCCAAACGGTGCGATTGTCCTGATAAAACGCTGTGCATAACCGCTTGCAACCTTCTTGAGTATTCGGTTTCTTCCCGATTATAAAAGCACTTTATGTGTTGAGATAAAGCGATACTTACAACTTAAAAAAGGTCGATACCTTCCATCGTGCCGTGGTGGTGGGCGTGGGCGGCTTCTCCGCAGGTGCGTGGGGTGGGAAACACTTTGCCAGGATTTGCCAGTTCTTTGGGGTTAAGGGCGGCGCGTACCCACTGCATAGTTTCTAAATCTGCCGCAGAAAACATATCCGGCATGTAGCAGCGCTTATCGGCTCCAATGCCGTGTTCGCCAGAAATGCTGCCCCCTGCTCTCACGCACAGCCTCAAAATTTCGCCGCCCAATTCTTCTACTTTTTCAAAGGCACCTGGCACCGATTCATCGTACAAAATTAGCGGGTGCAGGTTTCCATCTCCCGCATGGAAGACGTTTGCAATGGCGTAACCAAATTTTTTGCTCAAAGCCTCAATGTCCTGAAGCACAGACACCAACTTTGTGCGCGGAATTACGCCATCCTGCACAAAGTAGTTGGGGCTAAGCTTTCCGGCGGCGGCAAAGGCGGCTTTGCGGCCTTTCCAGAACTTGAGCCGTTCTTCAGCATCTTTAGCGGCGGTGACGGCACGGGCACCGTTGTTGAGGCAGATGGCCTGGACGCGATCGCTACAGGCCGCCACTTCCACTCCCAGTCCATCTAACTCAATCAGCAAGATTGCTTCTGCGTCTCTGGGGTAGCAGTTGGTTGCTACCACGTCTTCTACGGCGTTGATGCTGAGCTTGTCCATAATTTCCATGCCTGCGGGGATAATGCCGGCGGCAATAATGTCAGCCACCGTGGTTCCCGCTGCTTCTACACTGGTGAAATCTGCCAGCAATACCTCAACCACTTCGGGGGTTTTTGTAATATTGAGGGTAATTTCTGTGGCAATACCAAGAGTGCCCTCTGAGCCAACAAACAGTCCAGTTAAGTCATAGCCAGGGGTTTCGGCAATTTTGCTGCCCACCTCAATCAGTTCACCATCGGGCAGCACCATTTTCATGCCCAAGACGTGATTAGTGGTTACGCCATACTTGAGGCAGTGAACCCCGCCAGAATTTTCGGCAATGTTGCCGCCAATGGAGCAAATAATTTGGCTAGAAGGGTCAGGGGCATAGTAGAACCCTTCGCCACTGACGGCCTGCGTGACCCACGCATTAATAACTCCAGGCTGTACAACAACGCGCTGATTTTCAAAATCCACTTCTAAAATGCGGTTCATGCGAGCAGTCACAATAAGCAGACAGTCTTCTGTCGGCATGGCACCACCCGACAGCCCTGTGCCAGAGCCTCGCGCCACGAAAGGGATATTGTGGCGATCGCAAAATTTCACAATCTCAACCACCTGCTCGGTGGTTTGAGGCAGCACCACCAGACCCGGCAATTCTCGATAGCTGGCTAGCCCATCGCATTCGTAAACCGAGCGCTCTTCACGGCTGCTAATAATACCGTTACGACCCACGATAGTCTCTAGCTGCTGGATAATGGGCTGCCAGTGCCGAGTTGGTGCGGTTGCAATCATAGAAACCCATGCATTACTTCTCTATTAGTATAAGTGGCAAGGGATTTCAGGATTTTGAGCAGATGGCGGCGATCGCAGTTTAACGTTGAGGCTTTTGTGCCTGTTCGTAACGTTCTAAGACAATCAACGCGGGGAGAATTAAGCATTTTGTATAATTAGATACAGAATTGAGGACTAATCATGAGTTTTGCAGTTGCTTTGCCTTCTTCTGCTAATCAGCGCACGACAGAAATTCTTTGTGCCCCCAGAATTGAGGCCAATACTTGGGTTGGGCTGCGGCAGTTGCCCTCTGCGTTCTGTTTTGATGAAGCGCTTCTACTGTGCCAAGTTGCCTTTGATGAATGGTTGGCCTGGGTGCCTGATCATGGAGAAGTTTGCTTAAAGACTCAGCAGTTTGAGTGCATTAATTAGCGCTTCAAGGTCTCTTTCGTTTTTGATAGACCTGTTAGGATAACGGCTAAGCGCCTTGTCCTGAATCACGATTGACCCATGAATCGGCACCGCTTCCTTCAGAAATTACAGCGTGGGCTGTTTCTGTTAGGTATTGGGCTACTGCTGGCGCTGATCTTTCGCTGGTGCCAAGCCCCCAGCCTTAATGCCCAGCGATCGCAGCCACTATCTCAACATCCTTTTATTCAGGTTTATACCAACCATAACCCCCTCAATCGCTACCAGGAGCCTTACCGGAATCAAACCCGACTGGGCGACAATTTAGAACAGATCATCGTCGATCAGATTGGGCAGGCGCGCACGAGTGTGGATGTGGCAGTGCAAGAACTGCGATCGCCGCTTATTGCGAAGGCTTTGGGCGATCGCGTTGCGGCTGGTGTCCGTGTTCGTCTCGTGCTTGAAAACACCTATAGCCGTCCGTTGAGCAGCATCCCTGCCGCTGAAGTGCAGCAAATGGATGCGCACCAGCAAGAGCGCTATCGCCAAAATATCCGGCTTATTGATCGCAGTGGCGATGGGCAGCTCAGTGCCAGCGAAATCGACAGCTATGATGCACTAGTGATTATTGCCAAATCCGGCATCCCGTGGGTTGACGATACTGCCGATGGCTCCGCAGGGAGTGGGTTGATGCACCATAAGTTTGTGGTGGTGGACGGTCAGCAGGTGATCGTCACCTCTGCCAACTTCACCATGTCTGATATGCACGGCGACTTTTCGCCTCAACAGAGTTTGGGCAACGCAAATTCCTTGGTGCAGATTCAGAGTGGGGCGATCGCCAATCTCTTCACCGAAGAGTTCAATCTTCTCTGGGGCGATGGCCCTGGTGCAAAAGCAGACAGCCTGTTTGGTGTCAAGAAGCCCTTCCGCCCTGCCCACGCGATTAACGTCGGTGATGCCGTGGTGCAGGTTAAGTTTTCGCCCACCCCCGCAGAGGTGCCCTGGGAATTTAGCTCCAATGGCTTAATTGGTAAAACCCTCGCGCAGGGGCGTAAAAAGATTGACCTAGCGTTGTTCGTCTTCTCATCTCAGCAAATTGCCGATCAACTCGAAACCGCTGCCCAGAAGGGCGCTGCTGTGCGTGTGCTAGTTGAGCCATCGTTTATTTTTCAGTACTACAGCGAAGCCCTCGATTTGTTGGGGGCAGCACTACCTGCCCGTACCCGAAGCGCGAGTGATGCTCCAGAAGCACAGCAGGAGCCTGCGGACTCTAGCAGCGTTGCTAAACCTTGCCGAACTGAGCTGAATAATCGTCCTTGGTCGCGCCCTATTCAAACCGTCGGCATACCTAAATTACCCGCTGGCGATCTGCTGCACCATAAATATGGCGTGGTTGATGAAAAAACGGTCATCACGGGTTCCCATAATTGGACAGAGGCCGCCGATCGCAATAACGACGAAACCCTTCTGGTGATTGAAAGCGCGACCGTTGCCGCCCATTACGAACGCGAGTATGACAGGCTCTGGGCAAATAGCCGCCTGGGTCTGCCTGAGAAGGTTCGCTCCGCTTGGCAGTCGATGGAGCAAACCTGCGGTACAGCTTCCGCTTCTCAATCTCAGCTCCAAAGCACAAGC
>JBGSVR010000167.1:0-3509 GCA_041752855.1 Thermosynechococcaceae cyanobacterium | reverse complement strand
GTCAATCCCTAACCCTGCAAGCGCCGCCAAAAGATGCTCCACCGTTCTAACGGCAACCCCGCTGGTCGATAGCTCTGTCGAAAGAACCGTTTGATGGAGCGCATCAATGTGAGCCGGAATGATGACAGCGCCAGAGGGGATATCCGTTCGCACAAAATACCGACCCGCATCCACAGGTGCAGGCAGAATTTTTACTTCGACCTGCTGACCCGTATGCAGACCAATACCGCTCCGACAAATAACCGATGAGAGGGTGTGCTGATAGGGCGATAAAAGCGCTGACGCATCGCTGCTAAAAATCATGAATTAAATAATCTAGAAGAATTGCTTAGCAGCGATGCGCTTTGCACTCCCTCATCCCCTAGCCCCTTCTCCCAGAGCAGTAGAAGGGGCAAAGATTCTTACTCCCCTCTCCCATTCTGGGAGAGGGGCTGGGGGAGAGGGTCAAAGTTGTGGGTTATTAAATCCATGATCTTAACCGTCATGCCTTTAGAAGCGCTCACCAAAACCAAACTGGAAGCGGCTGCCACCATCAATCGTCCAGCCATAGTCAAGCCGAACAGGGCCGATGGGGGTCTTGACACGCAGCCCAACCCCGTAACCCAGTCCATCCCCTGGCTTGCCCCGTACAATCCCAGGCTGACCCGGGACATTACCCTGGGTTCCCAGTAGGGTTCCATAATCGACAAACAGAACGCCGCCAATACCGCCTAAAAACTTTAGGAGTGGGAAACGATATTCTGCCGAAGCCTGAAGGAAACTGCGACCGCTGCCCACTTCCCCTTCATCGTAGCCCCGCACAGAAGACCCACCGCCTAACGTAAAGGCTTCATAGGGCGGTAAATCCCCTAAAATAGTTCCACCCTGAACATTAAAGGCCAGTGCCTGTGGTCCCTTGGTAAAGTTGATCAGCTTAACCGGAACAAAATAGCTGTAGCTGGCTCGCAGCCGCGTTAGGGTAATGCTGCCCAACCCTAAAGGAACAGACTGATCTAGACCCACACGAAGCACAGAACCCTTAGTCGGGGTTTGTGGATCGTTGCGCAGATCTCGGGATATCCCAAGCTGGACTAAAAAGAGGTCGTCTTGCCCCTTGCCGCTGAAGCTTAGGTTGTTGCCAAAGACGTCAAACTTAGCAATTCTAAAATCGTCGTCACGAATAGAAATTCGCTGGTACTGCACCCCAACGGATGCGACCCAGGCTCGGGCAATTTTATCAGGGTCTTTGGTGAGCGGGCGTGCAAAGCTAATGCCTGCACCCAGTCGGTTAACCCGAGGCGTAATGCCTGTGTCTCCAAACTGTTGAACTTGTCCATTGGGCGCAACAATTGGGTTGGCAAATGGGCCAAGATCGCCCGTATTTCCGAGGTTAATATCAGTGCTGCCCCCGTCGAACACTAAGGGGCGAGTGAGTCGATTAAAGAGATTGACGGTGTAGGAGGTGCGATAGGGGTCTGTTGCAATCCAGGGGTCTGTAAAGCTTGCGTCAAAGAGAAACTCGCGGGTTCCAATCTGAAGCTGGGTGTTGAGCTTTTGGTTATTGCCACCCAAGTTGTTTTGAGAGTAGGATGCGGTTCCAAACAGACCGCTATTAGAGCTAAACCCAGCCCCTGCTGAGAAGTTTCCGGTTTTGCGCTCCTGTACATTGAGGTTAACCACCACTTTAGAAGGGTCTTGCCCTGGCTCTAGGGCAACCTGCACATCCTCAAAAAGTCCTAACCCAAAAATACGGCGCAGGTCGGCCTGAAGCTTGTCTCGGTTGAGTACGTCTCCTGGTTTGGTACGCATTTCGCGGGTGACGATGTAGGCTTTCGTTCTGCCTTTAGTGGGTTCACCGTCTTTATTTTTGTAGCGAACGTCTACGTTTTCAATGACGCCCTCTGAAACCTGAAGCGTGACTACGCCATCTGCGCTAACCTGTGGCGATCCGGTGACTTGACCCAGGACGAAGCCTTTATCCTGATAAAACTGGTTGATGGACTTAATGCCCGTTTGCAAATCTCGAAGATTCAGAATTTTTCCGTATTGGGGCGTAAAGACTTCATCAACTTTTGCTTGGGTGAGGATTTGATTTCCTGTGGGCTGTACAGATTTTAAGATGGGGTTGGGCTGCACGATGAAGGTGACACGTACCCCTAAAGGCGTATCGGATGGCTCTGCGCGAACCGCACTAAAGAAACCCGTTGCAAAAATGGCGTTGATGTCAACCTGAAGCTGCGATCGCGTGGTAATTACCCCTGGTCGCGTTGAGATCGCCTCATAAACCCGATCTACAAGCTCACCATCTACGCCTTCGACTAACACTTCAGATACCAATACCTGACGTTCAGGAGCCTGCACTTCTTCTGAAGTGGGTTGGGGCGTCTCAGTGGGTGCAGGTGGCACTTCAGGGCTGGTTGGCGCTGGGGTAGATGAGCCAGCCGGAGCCGTTTCTACGGGGAGAGGGCTGTCGGGCGCTGGTGAAGTGGATGGCGCTGGAGCGCTAGGAAAGGGTGTTGCTGTTGGAGTCTCAGGGGTAACGTTAGACTTAGGCAGCGGAAAAACCTGCGTAGGCTGTGCTGTGGGGTCAGTGGGAGACTGGGCAATGATAGGTAAAGTAGATTGTGACGAGAAGGAAAAGACAGCGTTTTGCTGTGGCGACGGGAGTGCTGCTGCGATCGCTTTAGTCGTTCCAGCTTTGAGATCTAAAGTTTTAGACTCAGAGATTGTTTGGGCAGCGAGAGGCGTTGCTACACCTGCAAAAATAGACAGCGTTAGTGCCGTCCGAAAGAGCGTTAATGAATAGGAGGTCATAAATTGGTAGGTCTCTTGCGCCACTTCAAACACCACAGACAACAGCGTTAGTCAAAATCTAGAGCCACTATTTAGATCACGATTTAAGGTCACTATTTAGGGCTACATTGCCTTGCTAGACTCAAGGAGGGATTGTAACGTACCGCCTACCATCCCGCTAGACGGTCTGTGACAGTACGCGCTCCATCACCTGAGCATAGGCTTGCTCTACATTGCCTAAATCTTGCCGAAACCGATCTTTGTCCAGCACTCGTGCTGCCGTATCGGTAGCAGCCTGATCCCATAGACGGCAGGTATCCGGGCTAATTTCGTCGGCGAGTAAAAGCTGCTGGTGAGAATCAAAGCCAAATTCCAGTTTAAAATCGACCAAAGTGATGCTACAGCTTTGGAAAAATTCAGTCAGAATTTGGTTGATGCTGAGGGCCATCTGCCGTAACTGGTCAATCTGATCTGCGGTTGCGAGGCGCAGCAGCAAAATTCGATCAGGACTGAGCATTGGGTCGCCCAGGGCATCATCTTTGTAATAGAAATCGACTAAGGCAAAGGGCAAGACAGTACCTAATGTGAGTCCTGTCTGTTGACAGAGACTCCCTGCCGCAATGTTCCTGACGACCACTTCTATCGGAATAATTGAGACGGCTTTTACCCGCATTTCGTTGGCGCTGGGCTGGTCAATGAAGTGAGTGGAGATGCCGTTAGACGCTAATTTCTTGAAC
>JBGSVR010000166.1:0-7156 GCA_041752855.1 Thermosynechococcaceae cyanobacterium | reverse complement strand
TAATGTGACCAAAAACACCGAATTTATTGTACCGTTAGCGCGGTGCAGTTTGTCTGCTGAATGGAAGAGCATGATCGCCCCTCTCATCCTTCCCCCATAGCCTGCAAAAACTGAGCTTCAGCCTGCTTCTGAAGCGATCGCTTACTATAGCGCTCAAAACTCTTCTCAGACTTATGCCGTGTGATCTGCCGCGCTAACAAAGGATCCATCCCGCGACTCACCATCTCCGTCGCAACCGTATGCCGCCCCTGGTGCGGATGTGCATCCTTGACTCCGGCAATTTCCGCTAAGTCCTTCACAACATTGTAGATGCCCCAATAGCCCAAGCGTTGGCCTTTGCTATTGTTTGACTCAGACAAGAACAGCGGTGACTCTGTCTCTACCACTTCACCCCAGCAGCTCCTAAAGTTTAGGTAGACCTCCAACGTCTCCACGGCTTCCGGCAGCAATGGCACCTGACCCACGCTGTCATCTTTCGCTTCACAGATGTTTACCCGTTGCCCGTCAAAGTCACCTACGTTCAGCGCTTCCAATTCCCTCGCGCGAAGGCCATGCAGCAGCACCCATAGTAAAGCCCTATCGCGGGGTTCTGTCTCTCCCCGTTGAGTGGTTGCCTCAAACAGTGCCTTCACGTCATCCGGCGACCATTCCTTTGGCACGATGGGGTCTGACTTTGGTTTCTCAATCAGTAGCATCGGGTCTTTGCCGATATAGTCACGGGCACACAGCCACTTGAAAATACTCTGGAGCGCCGATAGAGACAGATTAATCGTCGCCGCTTTGCGCTGACTACCCCGCTTGGATGGCAAATTTTTGAGATGCATCTTGTAGCGGTCAATGTCCCGCGTATTGATGTCCTGCCAGCCCTTTTCTGTCCAGTCCAGAAATGTCTTAAACTCTCGTTCGTAGGCTTTGCGCGTGTTAGGCCGCAGCTCCCGACTTCGCAAGAACTCCTCAACACGCGACCAGCGCAAGTCAGCTAGGGCTGGCTGAAGCTGGGGCAAATGCTTTGCTGATGCTCCAAGCATCCGCTTTTCATTCGCTGAAGGGATGACGGCGATCACTGGGCTGTCGATGGGAATGAGTTTGACGGCTGGGATGGTCATAGTTGTTGCACTCTAACCTGCATTGATAGCTTCTTCAGCAGCTTTAACCAAGATTTCATCCATCCAAGCATTGATACTCTTGTTCGCTTTTGTAGCTGCTAAAAAAATCTTGTGATGATGAGATGGCGTTGTTCTAAACGGCAACTTTCCAGAAAATGGCTTATTAGGTTCTTGACCCAATGACTCACAAAATTCTAGATAGTCATCTACAGAATCCTCAAAAGCCTGTTTCGCTTGGGCAACTGTTTCACCCTTAAACGTCACCACGTCCCGAATATCCAGCACACGACCAAACAAAATACTAGACTCTGCATCAATCTCAAGCGCTCCTGCATAACCCTTATAGTGCAGCATTGATCAACCTCTCCTTAACCTACGGTAATTCCTGCATTGACTAAAAACTCTCTGACAGATTTGACTGCCCCTTTATCGGTTACTCGCTCAGGATGCGGTTCATGGAAAACAGCGCGTTGTTCATTAAGCAATACCCTCACTCGACTCCCCTTGCCTTGACTGACCGTTGCCCCCAGTGCCTCAAATAGCTTCACAATGTCTTTCCAGGCAATATCTGAGAGGACTGGATCAGTAAAAATTGCCTTCAAAGTCTTTGCTTGCTTACTGTTCATTAAAGCTTAAGCTCAATAAACAGCAGTCTTCAAGCATCTGACCCATCAATATAAAATTCCTGAATGTCATACGCCAAAAGGTTTTCAGAGCCATCTTGCACTCTATTACATGTATCTCGGCTCAATCCTCAATGGGTTGAGAATCAAGAAATCTACTCAAATGATATCATTATTTGATATCTGAAATCCAGAAAGTCATTAGCTGGACGGTGGCACCAATGTTGACCCACAGCGTTTAAGCAACGGAACAGAAAACAACTGCAAGCCTAGAACCCTTCCTGGATATAGCTTTCAGCCTACAAAATTTCATGCTTTAGACTGCTAAAAGCTCTACAAGCCTTTCTAGACAAAGGTTTCCTGCTCCTGTGATACCTAAAAGCACGAATCGTTGCCATCCTTTCCACCCTTCAAAAGCCTAAAAAACGAATTTTAGTCGTTTCAGCGTCTGCCTGTGACTTTCTACTCCAAATAAGGGTCATTATATTGACTCTAGCTAAACTCTAGTGAACAAGGGTACGGTATCCTTGTTTTACTGATACACTAGGGTTCATAAGGGTTTGGATTTGCCCCATGTCTGACCTTAAGCTTGAAATTCAACAGTCTGTCTTCAACAGTCGCAGTCATCGTTCTGAACAGTTAGCGCTGTTACAGTTGCGCCAACAAGCTGGCATCGAGGCTGCTCGTCATTGTGCTCACATCTTAAAATCGCAGTTTGGCGTGAGCCGAGTGGTTTTGTTTGGTTCGCTAATGGATCCTGAACTCATGTGGTGGGGTTCCGATATTGATTTAGCGGTTTGGGATTTGCCTCGGTCTATGCTGCTTAAAGCGGGTGCAGCGATTGAAAAGGGACTCGACTTCGCCATTGATTTAGTCGATGTTCAAGACGCTAAGCCTCATATCCTCGTTGCCATTGAGCAAGGAATTGAGTTGTGACGCTCCCCTCTTTGCGTCAGAAGGTTGAGATTGAGTTAGGTGAACTACTTACAGTTGCGACTGAGGTTGAGCGCCTTCTTGATAAGGTCGAACGCTCCGGAGATTTGGACTATTTGGGCGCTGTTGCGATGAATCTGCAAAGCTTCTACACGGGGGTAGAGCGGATTTTTCTTCTCATCGCTCGCTCCATTGACCTGAGCATTCCCACGGGTGAGCGCTGGCATCAGCTTTTAATGGAACAAATGGCGACGGAGATCGATACGGTTCGTCCGCCGCTTTTAAGAGATTCGACTCGGCTTGAATTGGATGAGTTGAGACGCTTTCGTCATGTCGCGCGTAGTCTTTACGCATTTCGGTTGAATGCCGATCTGGTTCGGGAGGTTGCAGCTCGTTTATCAGATGTCCATCGCTGCTTTATAGAAGATTGTGAACGTTTCTTTGAACAGATTCATGCCTGACCAGCTCCGGTAGAAGTTCCATGGCAAAATCTCAGAGTGGAAAATGTAGGCTTTGCGCCAAGCTTTCTGCCGAGGAGGCCATCGCTCGTCATGGCCCAGGCGGTACGGGCTGCTGGGTAGGTGAACCCTGTCATAAGCGCAGGTCTTACTACCGCAACCGCGATCGCTATAACGCCAGTAAACGACAGCAGTATCGTGGTGTGGCGGTTGCGGTTGAAGTGGATGATGGCAAAGGGACTGTGTTGACGGTGGTGCCGACCGTGGTTCCAGCGGCGGTCTTATATTTGTATCGAGCGAGAGTAGACGATCCGCTCCATGCGATCGGCGCTGAACTGTGGCTAGGCCAGAGCAAAGTTGCCCAAATTGAGCCTGTTCACACGATGGGGTTGATGCCTGCTCAGATTAAGGTCTTTCTCAAAGACATTTTGACGGCGTTTTCAGGACAGGTGCCTGGGGGTGGCGTGACTCAGTTTGAGGTACAGAAGGAGTTGTCGCCCGATTGCTGTCCCATTCGGCCTTGTCCGTTGCAGCGGTAAAAAGATATTAGCTATATCTGTGACCCTTCAGACAAGATTCCTTGAATATACGGTCTTGCGGTATGTACAACAATTTGACCAAAAATGAAGCCACCGATTCCCCCACCGATTGCCGACCCAATCAAACCAAAGTAGTAGGAACCAATTGCAGCGCATAACCCAGTCAAAAATAAACCAAACCAAACTTGCCAATGTCTAAATGATTTTTTATATCCTAATCTCCAAACCTTCCCTCTCTTATCATGAGGTATATCTTTTAACTCTGGAATCGATTCTAATCCCCAATAAATTTTCATTTTACTTCCTTTATTAGTAATTAATACTTTTCTGCGAGTATTTATTTGTCTGAGTCAAAATGTCAAGAGTAGAATTATTTGAAAATAGTAAAATTAACGCTTCACATTTGAAGTGATAAGAATCACTTCGCTCAGGTGATCGTTTTCATAAGCCTTATGCTTCAATACTTGAGATATCCAGGATTGTGCTAGGTCTATTGATGTGTATCCTCCTCTCCAGCTCGAACTCAATCTCTGGCAACAGCTCGCCGATGCCCAGCAGTCGCCCCAAGCGGTGAACTGGCAGCAACTTTGTCTTGCGTTCGATGAGGCGATAGACCGGACTCCGGTAGGGCTGAGGCTGGCGACGGCAGCGGATGCGATCGCAGAGATGGCAGATATTTTCGCAGCTCGTGCGGATGAGTTTTTTAATGGGTGGCATCGGCAGCGGGTGGCGCATGAGGGGCCAATCATTGATGATGACCTGTTTGCTGAGTTCGTTCGACAGTCGTTTCATCTGGATCTTGATGGGTTGGTAGGGGAGCCTGAGCTTTACGTGCGCTCGGCTTCCGAAAAGTCTCATGATGAGATTGAGTCAGTGGTTGGTGAAGTATCCAAAGAGACGGCGCTGTTGCTGGCGGGGGCTGAGCTGGAGCCAGAGCCAACGATCATTGTGCAACCCTATGACGAAAATGTTGGGGAGTGGGCTAAGGCGATCGCCCTGTGGATGCACCAGCAAAAGCTTGAGCGGGTGGGGTTTGTAGAGTTGTTGGATGGGGTGGGGTTTCCGGTGGTCAAGGGTTGGCTGGCGGTGCTGCTGGACGAAGGGTTTGCAATGGATCGCCTTGAGGGCAACGATTTTTATAGGAATTCTGGGATCTTGGTGGCGCTGAAGCAGGAAGAGATTGCAATCGCTTGCTGAAGCTGGCTGCTGCTGCAATCGTGTAGCTTCAGCAGGGCACTGGGCTATCGTTGGTCAAGATTTGGCTGGCTGGGCTGCTGGGTGGGTTTGAGATGCAGCAAAGTGGGGGTTTTTATGAGGCGGCAGGGGTTTTTGTTGGTGCGGTGAGCAAGGTCACAAAAAAATCAAGCAGCAATCACTGTTTTTGCTCCTGACTTAGGTTGAAATACAGAGGCATAGAAAACAGAGGTTATTCAATGGCTAGTAACTACATCAAAACCGCAATGCGCTATTCATGGCATACGCTTTCTTGTGGCATTGCCCTAGGATTAGCCATTGCTATCCCAGCCAATGCTAGTCAAGTCGGTGGCTGGTGGGGTGGTTCATGGAACTGCAACATTGACGGACGCTCTGCTCAAATGAAATGGAGTGTGGTTGATGACGCTCAAACCACCTGTAATGGAGATGTTTGCTCTCGCACTTCTGGCGTTCGCTGGTCAGGACGATTCTCTGACAACGGCAGTCGTTGGGTCGCCCTCAACAATCCCCGTTCAGGTAATAATGGCGGACTGTTCTTTAATCATGCTGACGGGAATCGTTGGTTTTTAGCAAAGCCCATAAGCAATAAAGCATCTGGCTGGACAACCTGGAACAATAAACGTTATCCACTCTCCTGTTGGCGCTAGTTTTGTGTGGGATATCTCACTATTTTTGCTGGGGCTGGCGCTGGAAAAGGCGATCATCCCAGCACACTTCGAGTCCACTCAAAACATCGCTAAAGCTTCTGATATTGACGCTTAATTGGCTCTAGCACTGCTAAAGCACGACGACGCGCTGCCTGATGGTCAACAATGGGAGGGTAGTAATCTAAGCTCGCAGAACCACTTAGACTCAATGCCTCGACAGACGTGTCGGCTAATTCAGGAATCCACTGACGAATAAAAATGCCGTCAGGGTCAATCTTCTCAATACTCTTGACAGGATTATAGACTCTAAACCAGGAACGACCTGTATTGCTCACCCCTGCATGACTTTGCCACTGCCAATGGTCAATGGCAACATCTCCATCTATGAGCTGCTGCATATAGTGTTTGGCTCCCCACTGCCAGGGCAAAAACAGGTCAATACACAAAAAAGTGGCGCATAACGCTCGCAGCCGGAATGGCAGCCATCCGGTTGCATTCAGACAGCGCATTGCCGCATCAACGAGGGGATACCCTGTTTTTCCCTCACACCAGGCTCGGTAATGCTGGTCGTTTTGACTCCAAGGCACTGAATCAAACGCCTCAAGGTACGACTCAGTTTCACATCGCGGTAAATTTCGCAGCTTCTGGGCAAAATGATCTCGCCAAAATAGCCGACTGATAAAACCGTCTAGATTTCTCTGCTCCCAAGCGGTGGCAAATTGCCGCTTCAGCAAAACTTGTTTATAGATGGTGCGAACAGAGATCGTGCCGAATTTAATATGGGCACCCAATCGACTCGTGTACTGACTCGCTTGGGTCGCCACGCTCAGGCTCTTTAGATAGCGAGATACCTTACGATCTAAAAACTCGTTCAATAACCGATGGGCTTCTCGCTCTCCTGCGACGGGTACGGTTTGAGCAGTCATGGGCAAACCCAAATCCTCCAGTGTTTTTAGAGCGCGAGTGCTGGCGCTCAACTGCACAGAGGGAAGATGGGTGGGCCTTAAGGCAATAGGCTCTTGCAAAAACCGGTACCACTGAGGCGTAAAAAATTTGAGGGCATAGGATTCTTTCCCCCCCGCTGGTGACACTGCCTCGGATTGAAAGCATCGAACTTTTATTCCGGCTTCTTTCAATGTCTCAATTGCACAACAGTCTGTTCGTGTGCGCCATTCCCTTTCGCTGTCTTCGTTCCAGTACACTGCATCAGCACCGACCTCGGCTGCAACCTCAAGCAAGACTTGAGGTTGGTTTCCATATCGCCGAAGGAGGGTAGAGCCTAAATGTTCTAAATTCTTTTGCAGGCTATCTAAACAGCCTAGCAAAAACTGTACTCGTCCAGAGCCAGTTTCTGGATGATGCAGTAGATAAGGGTCAAAGATAAAGAGGGGGACAATTTCGGCTTTCTCAGCGACAGCTTGAGCCAATGCAGGGTTATCGCTCAGACGTAGATCCCGCCGAAACCAGACCACGATTTTAGAGGGATGAGTCATATTCATATTTTAACGAATTGCCTCAATCAACGGAGAGGCTTTTTCACTTTCCAGTCAGCAACCATACTCAAACCATTTCTTCCCCAATAGCCCTAGCTCGGCCTTTGCCTTTGCTTCAGCCCACGCGCTTTCGGTTGGCTAG
>JBGSVR010000165.1:0-3535 GCA_041752855.1 Thermosynechococcaceae cyanobacterium | reverse complement strand
TTTGTAGCGCATCCAAAGAGGTAGCACCATCCGATTGGTTGCCAGAACTCCAAGGTTAAGAGCCGAGGGTAAAAACTCTAGCGGCGGCTGGACTTGGCGAATCGCGTTAGGCAAGCGCTGGCTCCTTTCTCCCCAAATGATGATGTGTGGCCTTCTGATAATTGCTTATATTGACTACTATGAGTCGTTCAACTAGGACACTTACTGAGTTGGACGATGGTGAATGAAACGGTTTCAACAGGGCTGAATTTTATTTTGAGTATTCAAAATTCTGAGTCTAAAGATTTTGCTTCCATGCATCAACGCCCGTTAACAACGGTGGTGTTGGCGATGAGTGCCGATGGCAAAATTTCGGATGTGGGGCAGTCAAATCCGCACTTTGGGTCTAAGCGTGACTACGACCATCTAGAGCAGCAGGTGGCGTTAGCGGATGCGGTTTTGTTTGGGTCTACCACGCTGAAGACAGGCGGAACTGCCATGCGGGTCATCACTCCAGAGCGGATTGCGGAACGGGTAAAAAATGGTAAGCCAGAGCAGCCCATTCAGATTGTGTGTACCCGAACGGGAGAGATTGATCCATCTCTGAAGTTTTTCCAGCAGCCAATTCCGCGCTATTTACTGACGACCCCAGCAGGTGCGAAGCGCTGGCAGACACAGGCGGGGTTTGATTGTGTCATTTCAGCACAGACGGATCAGATTGACTTGCACTATGGACTTACTGAACTTTATAAAAGTGGGGTTAAGAGCATTGCAGTTTTAGGCGGGGGTGAAATCGTGGCTGCGCTGCTAGAGGCTGACTTAATTGATGAACTGCACTTAACGGTCTGTCCTCTTTTACTTGGCGGCAAGGACGCGCCAACGCCTGTAGCTGGCGCTGGTTTTCTACAGAAACAGGCACCTCATTTAGAGTTAATCAGCGTTAAGCAAATTGAGGGCGAGCTGTTTCTGCATTACCGAGTGCTGCATTAGTTTTAATAAATTTTAAAATTTGGAATTGTCACCGATCAATACACTGCTTTTTTATATTTGAAGTTTCTGATATTCTATTGAAAAGAAAATCTAACCATTGTTTCGTAAAATGAAGATTTTCCTACAAAAGGGGCGCAAACTTAGGGCGGGGCAGCTTGTACAGCAAAGATTTGGGCTTCTAGCCTATTGATCCGACGTTACAGCTATTCCCACCATAAATTTGATGCCCTAAAGTGTCCCGCTATGCGCTCTATCCTTATAAAAGTATTTCAAAGAAGGATACTTTCAATCTGTGCGCTTTAAATTTTCAGGTTTATAGAATTTTTTTAAAATAAGGCTAATAACATGAAATTCTTGGTCGGCGTTGCCTTAAGTTGTGCTGTTTTTGTTTCGGCAGCAGATCCCGCTTGGGCGCAAGCAGTTAATGCTAGTTTGGCAGGTGGCAAGCAGATTGAAGGAAAGATTGTAAACCTGACCGATTCTGAAATGACCCTCCAAACTGCTAATGAGACCCAAGTCTATAAAGTTAATGGAGATATCTTAAAAGCACTTAAGTTAGGTCAAGGTTCTGATGTGATAGTGGATGGTAGCTTACTCCAAACGGGTCGAATCAGCAGACTGGCAACCTATGACGTCGAGGTGGAGCTAGATAATGGTGAATTTATCGACTTCGTGCTATCTCCTGAAGGTCGTCGTACGCTAGGTGTTGGTGATCGGGTTGTTATTACCTCTATTGTGACGCCCTCGCGCTGCCAAAAAATCTACAGGCTAGAGAGCTACACGCTGATGACTCGGGATATTAAACCCCAAATCAAAGTTGTTGCAACTGAGCAACCTACCCCAAGTGTTGTACAGCCAATTCCTACGCCAAGACAGCCTGCACCTGTTCAGGTTCAGCCAGAGGCACCTGTGCGCGGACTTTGGTAGGTTGCCAATTCAAAACGGAAGTGCAACACAGCCATTCGGTCTAGGCAAGCAAGTGCGTAATTTTAATCGCCAGTTCGTAGAGCTTCTCTTGTTCTGGCGCACTTACTGTGTCCATCAGATCCGAAAACTGATAGGGATCTTGTGGTGCAATTCTGTTAGAAGTTGACCCAGAAGCTCGGAGTAAA
The DNA here is from genome assembly GCA_041752855.1 of Thermosynechococcaceae cyanobacterium. Taxonomy (GTDB): domain Bacteria; phylum Cyanobacteriota; class Cyanobacteriia; order Thermosynechococcales; family Thermosynechococcaceae; genus JAAURS01. Next base: position 1,454 of record JBGSVR010000165.1, on the reverse strand, counting down.
CCCAGAATGCATTTCGGCGGTCGGCCTTGGATGATTGGGCATTGACCTAGCCGTTCTGCCCCAGGGCAAGTTCGCAGTACAACAATACAGTTCATATTGATATCTGCCTAAAGATGCATTCTCTCTGCATCTTTAGGCTTTTTTGTTGAGGTTCTAAATAGATTTTGAGTAAACATGAGAGTGCCAAAAGGAAGTTTTTGAGGCTGGCTGTCTACTCTAGGATAAAAGATAAGAATTTGAGTTTCGAATTATTAAAACGGACTAAAGTGTATCGAACTTATCAGATAGATTAGAAATAAGAGCGATGAGGTTTAGCCAAAGTCTTAATCTCTTGCAACTGTATTGAAAAAGGGTCACTCAGAGATTGAGAACCATGAAGATTCAATTAGAGCGTAAACTTAGCGCTTGCCCCGATCAAATGACCTGTGTTGCTTGTCATGAAACCTTTTGGGTTCGTAATATTCGGACGTTGCTGTATAGCGACAACAACCTAATTCAGGGCGACGTTTGCCTTGAATGTACCAAACTCAGCGCCTCCAAGTTTCAGCAGAAGCTGAGGAGTCAAGCCAGTCGGCTGGTTCAAGTTGCGAGTACCCATCCTGAACGCCGCGATATGATTCAGGCACGTGCGGTAGAGCTATTGGAAACCTCTGAAGAACAGATTCGGTTCCCTACCGTTTTGCAGTGGCTGGCTAAAAAAATTCAGATTTTTTCTGAGGAAAGTCGAGAGTTAGAAGCGGCACGATTAGGCATAGAGCGGTGCCGCTGTGACGGGCGATCGCAGCATTTAGGGCAAAAGTTTTTGTAAGATCGCGTCTCGTGTTAGGCATCCCCATAAATTATTTAGGTCTCTGGTGATTTAAGACCCTGCATCAGAGTCTTCTTGGTCAGACCAGCCACAAGTCGGACAAGAGCATTGTCCAGGGGTACGCGCGACCAGAGAAAGCTTTTGCTTACACTGGGGGCACTGACCCGTAAAAAATGGATGGGTCGTAATAACCTGAATTTGCTCAATGTAGTTGAGCTGCGAAAGCACGTAAATTTTTGAGGCCAGAAAATGTGGCTTCAGTGGTTCAGTCACGATATTCATTGATTGGGCTGTAGAAAGGACAAGATACGTAAAGGTGTTCCCCGCACTACTAAGCTGTCAGACTAGACCAGAAACCGTCAATCGGGGAAACTACGGAATTCGGTAGATTGAGCGTTGCCCAATGGTTTGTAAGGTTAAGGGGATACGAAGGATCGTGAATAAAGCTGCAAATTTTAGATTTAGCTTTTAGGATTGCGGATAGGCGCTCAATGCCTTACGCGCGCTTCAATCTGAGCCTTAGTGCCGACTTAAAATTGATTGCTCAACCTTAGGATTTCCACGGTATGGCTACGCTGTCTTTGTCAGAAACCATTCACCAATTCAAGACCCTCCAGGCCAGCCTGAGCGATCGCTGGCAGTCGAT
>JBGSVR010000164.1:0-1940 GCA_041752855.1 Thermosynechococcaceae cyanobacterium | reverse complement strand
CGAATCAGAGGCAACCTGCTGATGGCGATCGCCAACAAGTTCGGTCGTCTGCTCATCTCAACGGGCAATAAGTCTGAGGTGGCAGTAGGGTACTGCACTCTCTATGGCGACATGAGTGGGGGGCTGGCGGCGATCGCCGATGTCCCTAAAACTCGCGTTTATGAACTTTGTGCATGGCTCAATACCCCTGATAGTAAAGTCTGGGTGCGATCGCTTTCCCCAAATGCACAAGGAGAAATAATTCCCACCCATATTTTGACTAAACCCCCCAGCGCAGAACTTAAGCCAGGTCAGCTCGATCAAGATTCTTTACCGCCTTACGATATTCTGGACGATATTTTGTATCGCTACATTGATGAGCATCAATCCCAGGCAGACATTGTGGCGGGGGGACATGAGGGGGCGATCGTGAGTCGGGTTTTAGGGTTAGTCAAACGAGCAGAATTTAAGCGACAGCAGGCCGCCCCTGGACTCAAAATCACCGATCGCGCCTTTGGGACAGGTTGGCGAATGCCGATCGCATCTCAGTGGGAAACGCAAACTTTTTAGCCGATCTGTTACCCGCTCGGGTCACGCGATCGCTAAGAAGATTCCTCCACATTAAGGGTATTTAAAATCTTTGCAATCTTAGAGGAAAACACCTCTAAATTGAGGTCTTGTTCTGCTAACTTACGTGCCCTTTTGCCCATCTGATCTGCTTGCGCGCGGTGATTGAGTAAATAACTCAGGGCTTCTGTCCAGCCTTTTACGTCACTTGTATCAACCCATAGGCCAATCCCTGCCGCCTCAATATCCATCACGTATCGGCTGAGGTTATTGCGCGTCATGATGACGGGTCGTCCCATGGCGATCGCCTCCAGCAACACCGTTAGCCCAACGGCATTATTTGGCTTATGAGGATAATCTCCCAGCGGGATAGCAACGGCGTAGGCTTTTCGGTACTCTTGCAATACCGCACGCCAAGGCAAAATGCCCTCATAAAAATGCGCATTGGCAGGCATTGAGAGTCCAGATTTTACGTTCTCAATGTCAAAACAGCAGATCTTGAGCTGGCAATTTAGGATTTCAATGCTTTTGAGAAGCGTTGCATAATCTCGATAGGTTTTGCCCGTAGATAAAATCAGCGGTGGCTCTGGAGATGATTCTGGTAGAGAAATCGCCTCATAAAACGGCAGATCTACACCCCATTCAGCAACCGACAACTTTTGGGCAGAAATACCAAAATCTTGAGCTAAGTCTTCTTTAAGCTGTTGATTGAGGCAAATAATGCGATCGTTTCCATCGACGCAGAGTGCCGTAAAAAGACGGCTGAGCAAGCTTGGGGGGAAAGATTGGTAGGCGATCACCACCACTGGGGTCTTCAAAATCCTCAGCTTTCTCAGCAGGGCTAACAGTGGCGTTGTCAAATGATGGGCAGAATAGATCGCGTCATACTGTGAGGCTGCGCGAAGTACCCGAAACTGCTGGTCAAGATCGCCAAAGAGATTGATTTTACTGATTAACTTGAGAAATTTGAACCCTTGATAAGGCAGGATATCAACCTCAATACCGTACTGATGCAGTGTGGTTGCGCCCCATAGGTGTTCTGCCCGTGCCTGCTCACCTTCAGCCTTCCATTTTGCATGAATGTCTGATAGCTCTTGGTTACTAAGAATCAGTACTTTCATGGGGCACTTTCATAGGGGTGGATTAAACAAAACGGTCAAACCCAGGCATCCGCTTGGCGGAGAGCTGAAAAATCTAGCTGCTGAAGCTTGGCATAGGCACAGTCAATAAAGCGCTGCTGCCTCAAAAAGCCCGTATTGGCACCAGGGCAAAGGTACTGCAAAGAAGCATCATCAAAGCGTTCTAAAATTTGCTTTACCTGCTTAAGCTGACGAGGCCAATGAAAGGTTTTAGCCGTTCGCAGCGGCTGGGGGTTGCCAGAAGCATCGGGCAAT
>JBGSVR010000163.1:0-16147 GCA_041752855.1 Thermosynechococcaceae cyanobacterium | reverse complement strand
GGATTTTGCTGGGTTTCAGACAGCTATCTCCAACTGTATTGAGAATGCTCACATTACCCATAAAAAAGAACTAAAATCGTTACTCACTCTACGTTTTCAGTCTCTTCAGAAAGCTCAGTTAATGACCGTTTGAAGTATAGTATTATAAACACAGATTGATAATTTGGGATAGTCTTAGCAAAAAGACCCATATTTTCTGGAGAATCATGATTCTCCAGAAAATATTATTTTTAGGAAGGTGAGTGATTGGCAATATCTGAATTCACAGAATGAAGGCACTAAGGAATTTCTGAGATTTTAATCGCTCAAGGTTCTTGGGTGGAATTTGTTTCTTGCGGCAAACGCAACGCTCAAAACCCCATGGCGGCGGCGACAGAGTCTAAGGTTGGGGTGACACCTCGGTAATACCGCTCTGATTTCTGACTCAGGGCTATGTCAGGATCCTTGAGACCATTGCCCGTCAAGACGCAAACAACGGTTCCGCCAGCGGGTACCTGATCTTTGAGCTTTAGCAGCCCCGCTACGGAGGCCGCGCTGGCAGGCTCACAAAAGATGCCTTCTTCTGCCGCCAGAATTCTGTAGGCATCTAGAATTTCGTCGTCCGTGACAGCATTAAAGGCACCTTGGCTGGCGTGCTGAACGGCGATCGCCTTTTCTTGATTGGCAGGGTTGCCAATGCGAATCGCAGTTGCCAAGGTTTCGGGATGCTCAACAGGGTGCCCCAACACCATAGGAGCCGAACCCGCCGCCTGGAACCCCATCATGTGGGGAAGCCGCTGGCATCGTTGCTCTTGGTGATACTGACAAAACCCCATCCAATAGGCGGTAATGTTGCCTGCATTGCCCACAGGGATGCACAGCCAGTCGGGGGCATCACCGAGCGCGTCAACTACCTCAAAAGCGGCTGTCTTTTGGCCTTCTAGTCGATAGGGATTGACGGAATTAACCAGCGTCACAGGATGGGTTTCCGCCATTTCCCGCACAATTCTGAGGGCACTGTCAAAGTTGCCCTGAATGGAAATTACTTCAGCGCCGTAAAGTAAAGCCTGCGCCAGCTTACCCTGAGCCACATAGCCATCTGGAATAATCACGAAGGCTTTAAGCCCACCCCGAAGGGCATAGGCGGCAGCAGCGGCAGAAGTGTTGCCTGTGCTGGCGCAAATGACGGCTTTAGAGCCAGCTTCTTTGGCTTTTGTGACGGCGAGGGTCATGCCGCGATCTTTGAAGCTGCCCGTCGGGTTGAGTCCGTCATATTTAAGGTAGACCTTGACCTCACGACCAATACGGCTGGCGATCGCCGGAGCCGGAATCAGCGGCGTGTTGCCTTCATGGAGTGTGACAATGGGCGTACTGTCAGAAACAGGCAGGTAACGTCGATAGGCTTCAATCAGTCCCGGCCAATACTGAACTGGAGCGGCGGTTGAACGTAGGCTGGAAGTCACAGTCTATGCAAAATTGAATGGTTTAGTCCTTTCAGTGTACCCTGCTTAGACTCTACCCAAACGAAAACCCATCGGGTAACGGCAGCGCGGAGCTAAGCTAGAGGGAACCCTGCCTAAAAGGGCAGCATCGGCAACAATCCCTTTGTAATTTGTCACATAGGTTGCGATCGCAGGGGCAGGTTGGCGCTACAATGCTTTTTTGTGCATGCAAATAAGTATAAATAACTAATCAAAATGCCCGTTATTAACCCTATTAAAATGCCAAGTGATGCAACTCTGGCTTCTCCTGAAGGTCAGGTTGTGGATGAGCGCACCGTGCGCACCATTCAGCAACAGTACCAAGCCAGTCATCAAGAAGAGTTTCTGCACTTAAGAGCGCAGGTCGAAGCGCTGCTGACAGAGCTAAAAACCCTAACGATCAGTGACTCTGGCAACGATTCTGAGCTTGCGCTGTAGGTTATCTTCCGCCAAGTTTGGCTAAAAGCCCTATTTTTTGGCTTCTTCAAGTTTTCCATCAAAGTCATCTGCCTCAGATGTCCTTTAAAACAACCCTCATAAAAACAGAACTTAAACAAAATTTATTGCAAAGGTCTTCAATCTCAAAATGATGGAGACACGGTGGAAGGAAAGCTTGTTAAGCTGCTGATAGGGCTGCTGCTGCTGTTCCTGCTACCGTATTTTTTTGCTGACCTGAAGGTACAGCAAGCGTTCAAACGCTATGGACTTCAATTTATGGCGAAGGTCTTATGACTAATGCTAAAGCGTCAGAGCAACCCGACTTGCCGATTTTGAAGCAGTCGTTAGATTTTGATCATCGCTATCCCTGTCCGGTTTGTCGCTATGGTCAAATCGAGGGGCTGTTTTTGGTAGATGCTTTTTCCTGTGGGTTTTGTCGCCATATTTTTACGGTAGATATGCCCCATCAATATCTGAGACTCGAAGATACAGCTCAGCCACTCCAGTGGCGATGGACGGGCGATCGCTGGGTTTCGGCTCGAAGCGTGGTTACGGATGAGTCGCTGCTGCTGCTTTGGGGGTTTGGCCTTGCCTTTGTGCTGGTGCCGACTGCACTGGTTTGGCTTGCCAACCACACTTTTCCGCCGTTGCCCAACCCTGATGGCGGCGGCACATCATTTCCCCTGCTGTGGACGGGGCTGACGTTTTTATCTCACAGCTCCATTGTGGGTTGGTTTTGCCTAGAGTATTATCAAATTCCGCTTTACCTAATGCTGAAGCTTTATATGCAAAGGCTATTTCAGCCTGTTTTTAGTCGATGAGAAGCAGCGTGGGGAAGCAGCGTTTCAATATCCCACTGTGCGGCAGCTTGAGTCAGGTTTTCTAACGAAGAATCGTTTTGGTAAGGCAAAATCCCCAGTACGGGGCAGCGGGTAAATGATTCTAGTAGATCAATAGATGCCCAATTCTCAATGTCTTGCGTTGAGCATGGCTCGGGACAGCTCAAAATCAAGCCCCGAATGTTAACGCGGGACTGCTTGGCAAGGGCGACCTGGGCGATCGCCTGTCCAATGGCACCCAATCGCACCGGAACCACTAAAATCGTCGGCAATTTCCAGTCGTAGGCTAAATCTGCGACGGTCAATTCAGCGGTGATAGGGGAACCCAGACCGCCGACACCCTCCACCAGCACCCAGTCGTGGCCCTGCTGAAGGGTTTGAAAGGTTTGCCAAGCTAACCCCAGGTCAACAGTTTTGCCCTCAGCAGCAGCGGCTAAGGGGGGGGCTAAAGGCGCATCAAAATAGAGCGGCGTGATTTGCTCTAGGGTTTGAGACAGGTTAAACTGCTTGGCGTAATGCTCGCGATCGCCCACCCCAGACTGAATGGGCTTAAAAATAGCGACTTTCTGCTGAGGATAAAAGGTATTGAGGTAGGCTACCAGCGCAGACGTGACGATGGTTTTGCCCACACCCGTATCGGTGCCGCTGATTAAACAGGTTGTTGCCACAGGGTTTAAGCTATGCTTGATTGTGTTTTGAAGAAATTTTAGTGCAGATGCCTGAAGAAGATCAGCTATTTCAAGAAGACTTTCGTGCGATCACGGCTCATCTGCATCAGCTTGTTGATCGATCTCAAACAGACCCCGTGGCATTGCTCAAAATCCTACGCTTTTTAGAGAATCTGCACCAGGAGGTTCGAGAGCTTCACTTTCAGTCTGCACTTCCCATTCATCGCCATGAGCTATACGCCATGCTTCGAGAAATAGAGGCTGAAGGCGGATGGCCTTATATTCCAAGAATGCAGCTTAGGGAGCTTTTGAAGGGTGAGATGCAAACGCCCACCTCAGTAGATAAGAATGAGGACTGGAAGTAACAGCAGCAATAAACCTCGTTAAGGATCGTGCATTAAATAACTTACAGAATTGCTTTGAAGCGATATGCTTTGCACTCCCTCATCCCCTAACCCCTTCTCCCGCTCTGGGAAAAGGGGGACAAGATTCTTACTCCCCTCTCCCAGAGCGGGAGAGGGGCTGGGGGTGAGGGTCAATGTTGGAGGTTATTAAATCCTAAGGATAACCGCTGCTGCTGCTCTTCCATAGGCTTTATGACTGCTCCGTAGCGTTATGGCTACTGCGCAGCACAACTTCCTACTCTAGTGCGTCTAGATCAATGGCGCGTGACCCACCTTCTTGAAGCAGCAGCAGCAGATTGCGCAGTTGAGACCAGACAAGTACGCCCGTCATAATCGTCAGCACAATCGAGGTGATGTAGCTAAACTGAAGCGGCAGGCCAAAAATATTGAGTCCAGAAGCCAAAAAGACGCAAATCCCCCCACAAATGCCCAAGAATGGGACAGATAATGAAAAGCCCTGGAGCTGCTGAAAAATTCGGGTTGAGCGCGTCTCGGACCAAGTTTTGACAGCTTGTCGCAGCGTTACCTCAAAGGCACGACCACAGGTAAGACCCGCAAATAAGCCTGCAACCAGTAAAAAATAGGGGGGATCGTAATACATGAGATGGAGCGTTCCCTCGTAGCACTTGAATTTGAATATTCCTGAATCCTACCACTTCATCAAACGTTACAAACAGGTTCTTAGCCCCGCTTGCTGCCCATCATTTGAGGTTCGCGCGTTTCTGAAGGTTTTGGTGCAGCAGAAGCAGCAGAAGCCCAAGGCGTTAGGTTAGCAACCAGCTCTCCTGAGAAATCTGCCAGTGCGCCAAAAGCTGCATTGACCAATTTGCTGGGGTGAAGATCGGGCTGAATGAGTGCCCAGAGGCGCTGTACTTCGGCGGTATGTAGCCGATCATCTTCTGTGAGTGCCAAAATAATTTGGCGACGCAGAAACTGGCTTTCTTCAGAAAATAAGTATTGCAGACCCATTTGCGCGGTGGGCACCAAGTCAAAGGACTGGTCAGAACGGGCGATCGCAATCATATTTTCGAGGCGTTCCCACTGGAACTTGCCGTCTTTGAACAGCACTTCAATCAGACGACGACGAAACGCAGGTGATTCTTCGGTCAGCAGGCGTTTGGCAATATAAGGGTAGCTAATCTCAACGATTTTGAAGTTGGGGTTAAGGCAAAGTGCCACCCCTTCTTGGGTCACAAGGGAGCGAATAATAAGTGCAAACTTTGCCGGAATCCGAAACGGATACTGAAACATTAGATCTGAGAATCGATCCGTGGCAGTCTTGAAGTTAAATTCGCCGACGCTGGAGCCGACCAGATCGGCAAAGACGCATTCTAGCGCCGGAATGATAGGCGTAACGTCGATGTCTGGCGTTAAAAATCCAAGCTGGATAAAGTCTTGCGCCAAACGCTCATAGTCTTTATTAATCAGGTGAACCAGTGCGTCTACCAGCGCCTCTTTGGTGTCTTGGTTCAGCTGATCCATCATGCCAAAATCAATGTAGGCCATGCGACCATCGGGCATGACAAACAAATTGCCAGGATGAGGATCGGCGTGGAAAAAACCAAATTCTAAGAGCTGCCGCAAGCCTGACTCTACCCCAATCCGAATTAGGTTATCTGGCTCCAGGTTTGCATCCAAAATACACTGGGTGGCAGACAGCTTAAACCCGTCAATCCACTCTAGGGTTAATACTTTCTTGCTGCTGTACTTCCAATAAATCGCCGGAACCTTAACGTCGGTCGAATTTTGGAAGTTGCGGGCAAACCGCTCTGCATTTAGCCCTTCGTTGTGGTAGTCAATCTCTTCAAAGAGCTTTACCCCAAATTCATCCACAATCATGGTGAGGTCGTGGCTGAGGTTGATGGGTAGCCAACGCCCAATGACTTTTACCACATTGCGAATAATAAAGAGGTCAAGGGTTAGCTTTTTCTCTAGGTTAGGTCTTTGCACCTTAATAGCAACCGTTTGACCGCTATAGAGCCGACCTTTATAAACCTGGCCTAAACTGGCGGCAGCAACGGGCTTTGCAGAAATTTCTTGGAACGCATCTTCAACAATGCACTGTAGTTCACGCTCGATGATTGCAAAGGCTTCTTGGGTTTCAAAGGCAGGCAGCTGATCTTGAAGCAGCATTAGCTGCTCTAAATAGTCTTGTCGAACCAGATCTGGTCGGGTTGAAAGCGCTTGCCCAATTTTAATAAATGTAGGCCCTAGGTTTGTCAGCAGCTTACGCAACTGCATGGCGCGCAGGGGCATGTTTTGCTCTGTTTGACCCACCGATTTATCGAGCTGGATGCCCCAGATAAACCACCCAAACATGAACGCCACTCGGAGTGATCGCCACACAACCTTCCAAGGACGCCAAAGGTAATATCGGGCGATCGCCTTGGGGTCGTACCGTTTAAAGACAGTGCTGTTGCGGGATGTTTCAGCACCGAGTGAAGACTCAATCACAGGGTCTTTATGCCTCGTTTTAACGCTGTATTTAGCAAAACCGATTAGATTTACGATTAGGAGCCAGGTTTTTAAAAGAGTAACCTTTCGCTTCAGTCGATCAAATCTTAGCTTTACTTAAATATAGTATAGAAAACTACAAAGACCTATGCGCTCCGGTTAGAGTAATCCGAATCATCAGACACCCTGAGCGGAGCGCTAAACATGCAGAAGCCTATGAGGCTAGGCGCTGAATCAATTACCACATCCCTCTTTTTATCGGTGAAGGGATGTTGCCTTTGCCAGTAGAAACTGGCTCGACGGCCGCCGTCTGGAGAAATTCTTGCATATCGAGATAGCGTTCATCAGAGGCGCTCACTGGTATGGGGCTTGCGGTGCTTTCATTTAAGACTGCGCCTGAAGCTTGAGTGCGAACCCGCATAAGCTGTTTTAGCGTGGTCATTGGGTTCGCTGTGGGCTTAAGGGTAAACAACACCCCCGCACAGGGGCCTCCTTTGGATGCGGCAACGCAGATTACGGGTTGACGATTTTGGTAAGACGGTGTGAGATAGTTCAGCATTCCGTTTTGATAGTACTGCTGAAATTTAGCAGAAACCGTTTTACAGCGGGCTTGGGCAGAATAGCCTGAGCGACCAAAGTAGTTAGAAGACCATCGCACGACAGGGACATAGCCTCTAGACGTCAGCGCAACAGTAGCGGGTGCGCCTTGGCTCGTGCCGCAAATAAACTTAGCGTTGCCGCCTTGAGTTGGGGCAGCATGAGTTGGGGCGATCGCACCCACCAATACCACACCCGCAGCCATTGAAAGGGTAGAGACAAAGGCAATGTTTCGGAACTTCATACTGACCTCATGCACACGGCAAAATACATTTCTATCTTTATTGTTTCGTATTCGTCGGTATTTCGTCGTTACCGGAAAAGAAACGATATTTTTAACTCTGCTACAGAATGTCACATCTTTGCTTAAAAAGGTGTGACGCAGATCATCATGCTCTGCTCAATCATCTCTTGAGATGTCGTGACTGGCTGAAAGGAGCACCGTCTTGACGTTAGGACATCAGCGCATTGGCAGCTTTAGCCCAGCTTATATCTTTGAGGGTAATGCCCCCTGCGTCATGGGTGGTTAAATTGACCGTCACTTTGTTGTAAACATTGAACCATTCTGGATGGTGCCCTCCACTTTCGGACACGAGCGCCATGCTTGCCATAAACCCAAAGGCTGCAATAAAGTCTTTGAACTGAAACTGCTTATGGAGCTTGCCATCTTGAATAGACCAACCTGCTAATTGCTTAAGTTGAACGTCTAGCTCTGTAGTTGTCAGTACTGGAACAGCCATGTTTCAACCTCTATTTTTTATGCGCAAACTACATCCATGCCATCAGGTTAGCGAATGCGGGGCAGCCATAGCACAACCGATGAGCCATCAGTTTGAATACATCAGCATTCCTGAGAGAAACAATTACGCAAAATAAAGCACCTCGGTATCGCTGTATTCTTGAAAAGGGAAACGTGGGCAACTATTGTCCTAAATGTGTCTCCAAGGTTTAATATTGCACCGAGAAGACTGCATAAGACCATGAATATTGGGAGCTACGAGTCCAAAAAACGCTTTTGTCAATGCTTGATAGAAAGCCATATTCCAGGCAGTCCAGGCAACCAACATTGGCCTACTTTAGATTCTTTGTTGATTGAGCGAATCCAAAGTCTTCCCTTTTGGGGAGAGTGTTTGTTGACACAGCACTATAGGGCACAAATTGTTTATGCCTTTGCCCCCACGCTTAAAGACCCAATGGTCAAAGAAGCCGTGATGCTCCAGGGGGAAGAGCAAAAGCGTTTGGTTGCGACCCTTCAATCTTTTTTGAAAGCCTACGGTATTCCATCACCCACTCTTCCAGTCGTGACGATTCCAAAAAATCTGGAAGCAGCCTTTGTTGAAGTGGGGTATCAAAACGCTTTAGATTTCTTTTGGATTGATGGACTTAGAGCAGCGGCTCATCAGGCCAAGTTTATCCCCGACGAGTTAAATGAGCATCTGAGTTTGCTTTTTGCTGAGCAGACCCGCCATACCGTTTTTTTAGTGAACTGGATGGCCTATCAAAAAGTGAAGCTAAAAAAACGCTGGGGTGAATGGCGTGCAGCACCTGCGCTGTGGAATCGTAGCGGTCTGCTTGTGAGGTTGATGGCAGCCTTTGGAACAAAAGATACAGACGAGCGCCCTGACGCAATGCGCTGGATGGTGAGATTTAGCCCAGAAACGTTTCTAAGCCTTTGCCTATTCACGCAAAAGCAGCGGATGCAAACCTTTGATGCTGAACTGCTCCAGCCACAGCTCAGCGTTAAAGTAGCAACGTTTGCCCGTGAGATCTTTAAGGTGTGGCCTAAACGAAGGGTTGGTTCTACGCTTTAGGTTCAAGCCCTTTGGCTCAAACCTGAGTCGCTGAACGATTTCAAAAACAACTAAACCTAAACAGGAATCACTGAAATGGAAAATGCACTGCCAGATTGGGTCCTTGGGGGCGCTGCGCTCTTTATTTTGATTGGGGGACTGCTCATGCTGTTTAGCGGGGTTGGCAGTATGGGAGATAAACCCTAACTCCCGATCTCAGCTTGAGGGATTAGAAGCACGAGCTAGTAAGCCAGACTACACGCAAATCGTCACTAAATCTGTTACGTTCCGGTTCAACCACGGGGCGAACCCAAACTGTTTAGGGATGGGTTGTAGTCGGCTCCCTTCAGCATGTAAGGATGAAACATGATTGAGGCTAGCATTGCTGCTTGTCTGCTGCTGTTTTTAGGAGATTTTCTCTCTACGTTCTGCTACCACGTTCCTGAACACGTTTTTGGCAGTCTTCACCTTCAAACACACCATTCGGCAAAACAAACTTTTCGGCATTACGCAATTTTGACGGTTAACGCCCAGGTGCTGTTGGATGGCATTTTGGGCGCACTCCCCTATCTTTTGGTTGCGGTACCCCTTTGGTCGTACTCTCCTATCGGCACTATTTTGGGGCTTTTGCTAGGGCAGCTTCACGTTTGGTGGAGACACGCCTGTGTGATGAATTGGCAGACGCCTAAGGTTGTGGCTGGTTTGTGCCACATTTTATTTATTACAACGCCTGAGCAGCACTGGCTGCACCACCAAAAAACGACGGTGGGGTTTGGGGATATCTTTACGTTTTTTGATTCGCCTGCTCGAGCTTGGTTCCGCTTTTTGCGTCTGTTACGGTTCCAGGTCAGAGCCAATGGGCAAAAAATGGCGGTGAGACTTTAAAGATTCGGTAGCTCCCCAACATTAATGTGGTGCCCATCCCTGAAAATGGGGACTTAACTTTAAGGTTGAGGGCGGATGAATCAGGGGTGGATCTATCAAGATCGGGTGAGGGCAACGGAGGCAGGGCTAACGGTACTGGAATTCTATACCTGTCGGTATCGTCACTCGAGTCAGGCGGATTGGCAGCGCCGGATTGAGGCGGGACAGATTTTGCTGGATGGTATTCAGGGTTTTACGGAATCGTTGATTCAGGCGGGGCAATTGCTCAGCTATCATCGTCCGCCTTGGCAAGAGCCGGAGGTGCCGCTGTCTTTTGAAGTGCTGTACGAAGATGCTGATTTGTTAGTGGTTGCGAAGCCTTCGGGTTTGCCTGTGTTGCCGGGTGGTGGATTTTTGGAACATACGCTGCTGCATCAGATCCGGTGCTGCTACCCACAAGATACGCCTGTGCCGATTCATCGTCTGGGGCGTGGAACGTCTGGGCTGATGCTTTTGGCGCGATCGCCCCTAGCCAAAGCTCACCTCAGTCAGCAACTGCGCAAAAGCACGGCGGGTGGTGGCTTAGTACATAGCCATCGATCCATCCACAAAACCTATCGCGCTCTGATTGGGGCGGAAAATTTTCCCGATCGCTTGAGCATTACTCAACCCATCGGGAAAATTTCTCACGAGCAGTTGGGCTACATTTATGGCGCGGCGACTAACGGACAGTTTGCGCGAAGTGATGTGCAAGTTGTGCGACGCGACTTAGAAGGCACCCTTGTCGAGGTAACGATTTTTACGGGCAGACCGCACCAGATTCGCATCCACATGGCATCTGCTGGGTTTCCGTTACTAGGCGATCCGCTGTATGGGGTGGGGGGTATTCCAAAGCCTTTCTCAGAAGATTGCGATGCTAAGCAGCCTGTGCCAGGAGACTGTGGCTACGCGCTTCATGCCTATCGCTTAGCCTTTCTGCATCCTCGCACTCAGCAGCCGATGACGTTTGAATGCCTGCCGCCTGTCAATCTCCGCTAGTCCAAATGCTAGGATGCTGATCGCCTTAGATCTGTTTGGGCAGGGTTCCCTTGAGCTACTATCGTCAATCTGTTCAGGCATTTTCTGTGAGCTATCTCAATAAGCTCCAGCGCCGCATCTTAGACTGCCCTTACTTTGCGGTCAATAATCTTAACCGAGACTTTATCAACACCAAAGGGTTTTCGGTAGTGTTTCGGCGATCGCACCTCTCCCTTGTCACCGAGCATTTCCCGTACTTTGGGCGCTACCTAGAGCAGGCGTTACAGCCAGACTGTAATGCGTTTTACCTGAATCCGCTCCTACTCAAGGCGGGTTCGCGGGTGGATCCGCACATTGACAGGTCTTTGCGCTCTTACTGCAAAACCATTGAGCCACCTGCAATGGTAAGCGTGCTGTATGTGTCGGTTCCTGAAGATTTAGAAGGGGGAGAACTGGTACTGCGATCGCGCCGCCACCAAGTTGGGCAAATTCGACCCCAGGCTAATCTGCTGCTGCATTTTCAGGGAGACTTGACTCATTCTGTCACTGCCGTGGTGAAGGGGGGCGATCGCCTAAGCCTGGTGTGCGAGCAGTACAACCTTGAAGATCATCAGCTAGAAGAGATTCCAGACTTTAGGCTAGAGTCACGGGCTGCTGCACCCGCCGCTAAGCGCAAACGCTAAAGCTTTATGGTAAAACTCTCGCGTTTGTGAAAATCCGCCTGGGTACTGGGATGGGTTAAAGCCCAGTGCGTGATTTTGCCATCCTGGAGCTGCGTGACGGCACTAATGCCCACGTCTAAAACCCGCCCTACGGGAATAATGTCGTCTAGATCTAACTTGAGAGAGAGCGAAAATGCATCCGGCTCAGATTCTGTGGTGAAGGGAAGCACCTCGTAGGCTGTCTCCTCCTGCATTCCTTGGCGGTAGCTATCAAACCGATAAATATTCCAGTCGCTGGAGGGGGAAAGGTTGAATTCCCAGTAGCTGGGGGAGTTTCTAAAGCTCAGGAAAAACTCAAGACACGTCGCTTCCCAGAGGTTTGTTTTGCGGGTAGGCGCTTCGCTGGATGCGGGAAGAACGACCTGATCCACCGCGCCCAGCAGCGTGTACTGGATTAAAAGAAACGGATCTCGACGGGCGATGGTGCCGATCACCTCTAAATTGGGGAGCGTACTGTCTTTGCCAAAGGGCGTAAGCGAAAAGATCTGGTCGTTCATCTGAGGTTCTGAAGAAGGGTGCGAAGGGTAGAGGCTTGAAGTTCAATGCTTTCGGTTAGCTTGAATTGGACGAGTGCCCTCTCTAAGTTGTGGGTGGAATGTTTGACCTTAA
This sequence comes from Thermosynechococcaceae cyanobacterium, assembly GCA_041752855.1. GTDB lineage: Bacteria > Cyanobacteriota > Cyanobacteriia > Thermosynechococcales > Thermosynechococcaceae > JAAURS01. The sequence continues at coordinate 4,285 of JBGSVR010000163.1, read as the reverse complement.
AGTAAACGTTGCCAGCAAGATAATCGGTAAAAAACCGCAGCCCTAGCTCAAACGCAATGAGGCGAATGGCATCATACAGGTAGTCGTGGTCATTGTCGGTCAAAAAACTGCCGGACGCCGATAGGTAGCCTCGCAAAATCGCCTCCCCTAAATCTGGTTCAAAATGCACCTGTTCCCACTGGTCGGTTTCTTCCCCCAGGGGGTTACAGGCCGAGCGAAGACAGTCGCCTACGTCATAGTGAATCAGCCCTGGCTTAACGGTATCGAGATCAATCATGCTGATGGCACTACGGTTTGTAGTATCAAACATGACGTTATTGACCTTGGGGTCGCCATGCATGGTGCGGATGGGCAGTTTGCCCAATGCTTTGGCATCTTCTAGCACGGTGGTTAGCGTGCGGCGATCGCCGACAAACTGCAAACAGTAACGCACTTCAGAAGACTGAGGTAGATTATTGTCCGCTGCCGCAAGTATTCCATCATAGATCTGAAGGTAGCTTGGCGTAATGTGAAATCCTTCGAGGGTATCGACCAAGCTTTCGACGGGGAGGTTACTCACCAGGCGATGAAAGGTGCCGAGCGCGATGCCGATTTCTTGGGCGTGGCCTAGGTCTTGAATGGTATCAAAGGTTTGGGAGTTTTCAATAAAGCTGATGGCGCGCCAAAACTGACCTGACTCATCCATCCAGTGGTCTTCACCCGTTTGGGTTAGCAGCACCTGCGGCACCTGCCAGTTGCAGTCTGGACTGAGGGGGTCGCAGGTAAGGCGATTTTGGACATGCTCGGTGAAGACCCGCATGTTTTGCATGACCAGTTTGGGCTGTCGAAAGACTTGGGTATTGATGCGCTGAAGGACAAATCGAGATTCAGAATCGACTTCTGAATTCACCAAAAAGGTATCGTTGATGTTGCCATTGCCAAAGGATTCAACTTTGAGCGGTGACGGGTGCAACGATGGGTTTGGTGCAAATTGAAGGGCGATCGCCGTCAATTTTTCCAGTGTAGTTTCAGCATTCATAGGGTGGTCTTTTAGCTCAGCCTTAAAAATAGACGATTAGGATGGCTTGCGGAAAAGCTCGGGTAGCCGACGGATCAGCACTGCGGTACGCAGCCAAAGCTTGTTGGGCATCGCCGGAATGCCAGACACTGTCTGCGCCTCGGCAATATCCTGACAGACCAGGGTTTTAGCCGTCACAATGGCTCTAGCCCCCACCTTCACCTTTTCAATCACGCCGGACTGTCCGGCAATGACCACGCGATCACCCAACTGCACCGCCCCTGCCAGCCCAACTTGCCCCACTAAAACACAGTGCTGCCCAATCTGACAGCCGTGGGCAACCTGCACTAGGTTATCAATTTTAGTACCTTTACCAATCCGCGTTTCGCCCACAGCAGGCCGATCAATGGCGCTATTGCATCCCACTTCAACGCCGTCTTCTAAAACGACATAGCCAGACTGCTGCATCTTAAACCAGCCCGTTTCCGTGGGCACGAAACCAAACCCTTCTGCGCCAATGACCGCTCCACTATGAATAACGCAATCTTGACCCAGTACCGCTCGCTCATGAATGACACAGTTGGCGTGAAGGACGGTGCGATCGCCAATAACCACATCGGGATAAATGACGACGTTCGGGTGAATGCAGACGTTATCTGCAATGGTACACCCCGCCTCAATCACGGCATGGGCACCCACCGCCACCCCAGTCCCCAATGTCACGGTTGGGTGAATGACCGCCGTGGGATGAATGACGGCTTCAGGCTGCCACGGTTGGTAAAATAGCCCAAGAATTTGAGCAAACAGTAAGCGAGGCTGTGCAGCAGCAATCCAAGCCAGTCCTAACTGCGCTGCGGTTTCGTGCAGCGCAGCGGGCTGTTGAGGCAAAATGACCACACTGGATTGGGTGGTGGCTAATGTGTGGGCTAAAGCTGCACTTTCAATGAAAGAAACGGTGCCTGTTTTAGCTTGGGCGATTGCAGCCACACCCTGTAAGGTCGGATTGAGCAAAGGATTTTGAGCCAAACTGGTTTGTTCGTCAGCAATACCCAGTTGACGTACCAATGCTTTGAACTCTATTGCGCCATTAATCACTGCACCTGCATATCTTGGATATGCCACTGCTGACCCTTTTGTACCGCTGTGTACTTCACCGGATAAGTATCGGTATAAGATTGAGCTGAAACCAACTTGCCGCGCTCGTAATACTTCGCAGTTTCCTTTACCCGTGCCTTAATAGCTGTGCGCCCTTTTGCCAGCGTGTCTACGGACTGAATCTCAAGCTGGTCGAGGGTGTACTGCCAGTACCCTTTCGCGGCCTTGTTTTGCGCAACGCGATTTTTCCACTCTGAGAGTGCAGGCTCGACTAAAACGGCCTGAAGGTTTCCTACGCTATATTGCTCACTCATGGCCTCTGCCTTTGCGGTCTGCCAAGACTTCACCAAATCCTGTGCCTCTGGTTTTGAGAGTGTGCCAGAGGTTGCAGCGGTCGAAGGGGATGCAGACGGACTAGGACTGCCTGAAGACAATGCGGAGGGAGAAGCGGCACCACTTGGCGATGGAGTGGAGGATGATGTTGCTGTCGCTGTGACCGTAGGACTTGGGCTGGGGGCTGCCCCAACGGTAAGTGGCGCTTGTGCCGGATTGGTTTGAGGCGCAAAGAGTCTTGCTAGCGCCAGCGCTCCGGTGACAAAGCCAGCGCCGAGTAAGAGTGAAATCAGCCAGGTTGACCACTTTTTAGACTTAGCAGTCTTCGCCGTTCCATCTGGTGAGGCTTCATTTCGAGCCGCTCCAGCATGACGAGAACGTTTGCTTTTGGCTGACGATTTTTTCGATTTCGGGTCTGGGCGACGCTGCCTTTTTTGGGTTTCAGAGGAAGGCGTTGGGGCTGGGGGGCTGGCGTTTGCGCTCAGCTCATCTTCAAACAACAGGCTTGAGGATAAGCCTGACGAATCCGAGAGGGTCTCTGCTGGCTTTTCGCGAGAGGCCGCTGAGGGAAAAGGAATAACGCCAGGCAAAGTTTTTTGAGCAGTGTCTACGCTGCTTGAGCTACCTTCCTTGAGCTTTGCGATACTTGGGCTGCCGCTATCTAAGCTGCTGAGTACAGTCTGGATAGCAGGATCGTTAAAGTAGTGCTGTAGAGAGACCAACTGTCCGGCTAGGTCTCGAAAGTAGGGATAAACCTCTTGCTGAAGCCAATTTTCTGTATAAAGATAAAGTCCTGGAATCAGGTCAGGGGAGCCTTCAGAGTATTGGCGCAGAAAGTCTAAAGATTCTTCATCTTGACTCAGCAATACGCTTTTATGGGCTGCGTCAGGCTGGCCTAGGAGCAGCCAGCACATGCCCTGCTCAATCGCAATATCTTGGCGATCGCCCAGTTGCCCTAGCAGGGTCTTGGCTTTGGCAATAAAGTTAGGTTTCCCTACTGAAACACCTCTGGCAATGAGGGCATAGACCGCCAGATAAGAGGCCACAGCAGAAGGACGAGCGGCTTCTCGCTCAAAGAGCGTCTGCTGCTCTTCTACCGTTAAATATTCGCGAAGCTGCTGAATAAATCGCAGAAAGTCTTTGACGCTTAGTCCAGACTGGTCATCTTGGTTGCCATCAATGCCGTCGCGGTCATCCAGCATTTCTTGCAACAGCTTCAGCCCTTCGGCACGGGACTCTGGTGAAGCGTCTGGATCGTTGAGCAGTTCTAAAATTCGGTAGGGTCTGAGCTTGTAGAGATCGCCCTTAATTTCGGCCTGCACGTCTGAAAATCGCTGTTCTTGCTCTAAGAGGCTCAATCCCTTTTGTAGAGAGTCTCCAGCCGCCTCAAACTGGCTCTGCTGCCACTGCTCACGACCTAGCTCTAAGTTCGCCAGCGCCAGTGCCAAAATCACGTCATCTTCTCGCGCTCCCGCATGGGTGGGGACTTGCGTTAAATCAATGGGGCGCTGTAGGTAGGCCGCTCCAATTTCTAAAATCTGCGGATAGGAGCCAACTTCCTGAAGCAAAAGCAGTGCGCCGGATAGTTTTGCATCAGAAATATCAAGCATTAGCCCCAGCCCTTCTGATGGGTCAGCAGGGGTTTCTAGGTCAGCCCACTGTTTATCGTAAGCCTCACGCTTCTTCGGGTCTGCAAGCTCGACAAACGCTTCTTCAAGGAGCTGCTTACGGGCGGCGATCGCCGCACTAGAGTATTCTTGCCGAGGCAACTGCTGTAGCCGATCTTCAAACGCCTGCTGAAGCTGTTCGGGCGTTGCCCGAGTCGGCACACCTAGAATTCGGTAGAAGTCTAAGGAAATT
>JBGSVR010000162.1:0-4630 GCA_041752855.1 Thermosynechococcaceae cyanobacterium | reverse complement strand
TGGCTGCGATCATAGAGTGCAACGGCATTAGCGGCAGCGGTGATCGCCTGAGCATCGTTGCCAAAGGTGACGGGAATATTAGACGCAATCTGAGCGCCCTGGGAACACTGAAAATCTCGCAATGCCAACATAGGGTATGGTCTTTAATCCTGGTTTAGCGCGTTAGAAACACGCCGTAAACTATGCCAACCCTTATTCTAGGAGAAAACTAAGGCGAGGTATCCTGCCTCATTTTCGAGATAATGGAATAAGCCTAAATTCTGATTGTGACGGACGATAGGTTTTACCGAGGCTAAGGCGATGACAGCACTAACACTCCCCCTAACCGTAGATCTTAAACAGGTTCATCTCACAGATGAGCAGTTTTATCAGCTTTGTATCAGCAATCCAGAACTCAATATTGAACGTAATGCAGCCGGAGGATTAATTCTGATGTCACCTGTCGGAGGCGATAGCGGTAGCCGCGAAATGGAGCTAGGAACTGACCTCAGTATTTGGAATCGGAACACTGGGTTGGGTAAAACATTTAGCTCTTCTACGATATTTAAGCTGCCTGGTGGTGGAGATCGCTCTCCTGATGCTGCTTGGGTAGAGCTGTCGCGTTGGCAAGCCCTTACTCCAGAGCAACGCCAGAAATTCCCGCCCATCGCCCCCGATTTTGTGATCGAATTGCGTTCTCGAACCGATAGTCTGCAAACGCTTCAAGCCAAAATGCAGGAATATTTAGACAGCGGCGTTCGCTTGGGTTGGCTATTTAACCCCCAAGACCAACAGGTCGAACTCTATCGACAGGGGCAACTTAAAGAAGTGCGATCTTTACCCACCCTCCTTTCAGGCGAAACCGTTTTGCCTGGATTTACGCTTCAGGTTGATCTGTTTATGGATGATTAACCATCAGACTTGAGGGCATTAAGCCAAGGTGATTTGAGGTTTTAATGAATGATTTGGTCTTCTATTCAGCGTCTAGGCTTGCCCAAGGCATCCGCGATCGCACTTTCTCTGCCACTGAAGTTTTAGAAGCCCATCTCGCCCAAATTGCTCGACATAACCCAGCCCTGAACGCTATTGTCACCGTCAACGAGTCTCAAGCGCGACTTCAGGCACAGGCAGCCGATGAAGCTATTGTTACAGGCCAGACCCTGGGCGCGCTGCATGGGGTGCCCGTCACCTTCAAAGACTTATTTGAAACCGAAGGGTTACGGACGACCTTTGGTTATCAAAGCCTCGCACAATATATTCCCCCAAAGAATGTTGCCCTGGTTGCACGGCTGCGAGGGGCTGGCGCAATTATTTTAGGTAAAACCAACTTGCCCGAAGGCGGCGCTGATTTCCAGACCGTTAGCTCTGTCTTAGGTCGCACCAACAACCCTTGGGACTTAACGCGCACACCAGGCGGCAGTACGGGCGGAGGCTGCGCGGCAGTTGCGGCTGGCCTATCTCCGCTAGAACTCGGTAACGATCTCGGCGGTTCCCTACGGATTCCGGCACACTTCTGCGGCGTGTACAGCCTAAAACCCACCGAAAATAGGGTTTCCAGCTCTTTACGAAGCAATCCGCGTACCCTGCGCCACATGATCTCGACAGGCCCTGTCGCTCGTTCGGTGCAAGATCTAAGGCTCTGTCTCGACCTCATTGAGGGAGCAGACGGCAGTGAGTGGGATGTTTCGCCCGTTGCCCAAGAAGAACCGATGCCTCAGCCTTTATCAAGCTATCGCCTTGCGTGGTGCGATCGCCTTGATGACTTAACAGCAGATACCCAAACCCAAGCGGCGCTTGCAGATTTAGCCCATCAGCTCAGCGCCGCTGGCTGCACCGTTGAGCGCATTACGCCCCAATTTTTTAACTTTACCGAAGCCTGGGAAACCTTTGGAGAACTCTGCGTCTGTCAACTGGCGCTCAATCAACCAGTGGCACTGCGGATTGTCGCCAGCAGCATTGCCAAAATCTTGCCCTCGCAGTGGGTTCCAGGTGGCGCTATTGTGCGAGGTTTTGTGCAAGGCGTCAAGACAGATTTACAGGGCTACATGGAACTGCTTACCCGCCGCGATCGCCTCATTACCCAAATGGAGCAGTTCCTGAGCCAGTGGGATGGATGGCTTTGCCCCGTCACCCCTGGTGCTGCCTTTACCCATCGGCAAACTTGGTTTCCCCTTCGAGGTGCATTAGAAGTAGATGACCAAATGTTGCCCTACTGGATGTGGGGAATGGGCTTTACCAGCATTTTTAGCCTGACGGGCAACCCTGTGGTGACGCTGCCGCTCAATACAAACGCTTTGCCTATTGGGGTACAGCTTGTGGGACAGCGATGGAAAGATAGGGGACTGCTGGCGATCGCCCAAGCCCTCTCCGACCTGATCGGAGGCTTTCGACAACCGCCAGGATACTAGTTCACGCTAAAACAACCTGAGTTCGGGTTAAGCCAAACTCAGGTTAGATAGAGGTTTTAAATTAATCTTATGTTCTTGTATTTTAATTTTTGAATAGAAAACTCAACCGCATTTCTAACTAAATTGGAAGGATCATTTCTCATACGTTGAAGTTCAAAACATGCCATTTTAACTAAATCTGCATCTTTAGAATTCCTGATAATTTTCTCAAATCCTTGAGGTACTGATGAGCGAGGTACTTCTTCTCGTATTTTCGACAAACGACAAAGAATTTCAAAAGCGGCCTTATTGCAGAAGTGCTTTCCTAATAAAATTGAAATTTCTTCGTGAGATTGGCTTTCTTTAAACAAACTGTAGTTACGTTCTAGAACTGGTAACAGTCTTATCTTCTGTTCATCTGATAGATCGCTCCAACTAAATTCGAAAATCCAAAAGAGTCTCCAAGGTCCTTCCTGAAGACTCAATAATTCTTTTTTATCTAAAAGATCGAGAATAAAATCGAACCAGTGCTCTGGAAAGAATCCAAAGCCAATAAATTCGGTGTTCATAGTAATGCAATAGTCATCGAATTCTATAGAATTGTCCGATTTAATTGCATCATTCAATGATTCTTTAAGCGTCTCTGGATTTGTGTCATAAGAATCTTCATAAACAAATCGATTGACTGGAACCAATCTTTCTCTTTGACTATCTGCAAGTAATTTTTCTTTGTCAAAAGTAATTACAAAAGATCTTGCTCCTCCTATTTCCAAAAAATCTTGATCGTTCAGCAATGTGAGGAGAAAGCTGAAGTAATATTCTGGTAAATACTTGTGAGTAGATATATACTCCCTTATTTGGAAAGCATAATCTCTTAAGAGATTATATTCTCCTGCACTAATGGCTTGGCTAAAATTCTCTGAGGGGACTAAAGACACTACTAATTCAACCTCGTCTTATAGTAAAAATTTTATTTTTGATATTTGTCAATTTAGAATAAGCGGGCACGAGTAATAATCGTAGCGTGGGTTGACGATAGGAAACCCACTACCAATCTAGTTATGGGGCATGGGTTTCGTTCCTCAACCCAGCCTACTCTTCTAACCGGAGGTTTTCGACAACCGCCAGAATACTAGTCATAAAAGTATGACCATGCTTTAATAAAGGTATTGCGTTGTTAAAGGTTTTCAATGGAAATCGCCGCAGGTAAATTTAAGGCTCAATGCCTCCAGCTTATGGATCAGGTCAAGCAAACCCATGAGGAAATCGTCATTACGAAGCATGGTCGTCCTGTAGCGAAGCTTGTTCCTGTAGAGGAGCAGCATTCATCTAGCTTTGTTGGCTATATGAAGGGTTCGGTTGTGATCAGCGGGGACATTATTGCTCCAGTTGATGAAGACTGGGAGGTCTGTGCCGAGTGACATCCGACTTACTGATCTTAGATACTCACATTTGGATTTGGGCTATCAATGGCAACGTTGACCGACTTTCGACCGAAGGGCTTAAGGCGATCGAGACTGCTAGTCAAAACAACCAGTTGGGGGTCTGCGCCATTTCAGTCTGGGAAGTGGGGATGCTGGAGTCTAAGGGGCGCGTTCAACTCGGCAAGGTTTGTTTAGATTGGGTTAGAGATGCCCTGTCTGCACCAGGACTACGTTTGTTGCCCCTCACGCCAGAAATTGCCATTGAAAGTTCAAGATTGCCAGGTGGACTACATGGAGATCCTGCCGACAGAATTTTAGCGGCGACCAGTCGCATAATGAAGGCAACGCTCGTAACGAAAGATCTCAAGCTGCTTGAATATGCATCTCAATCCTTTATGTCAGCGATTGGGGGATAGAAAAATACATAGCCTGTGGCAACCTACTATAGGCCTTAGACTCCTTAAATTTTTGATGGGGGTATGCTTGACAGCTGTCAGTGGGAATTCTAAATAGCATTGGAAATCTGTTTGAGGCAATAGATGGGTGGACCAAAGTTTGTTCAGTTTTTCTCACCAGTGATTGAAGCTCTTAAAGAATTGGGCGGATCAGGTCGCCCCTCTGAAGTGAGGGATGTTATTGCAAGGCAGTTAAGCATTTCCGAACAAGACAGAACGGAACTACTTGAAGGCGGCGCACCACGTTTCTGATTCTAAATTAGTTTGTGTCCAGAAAATTTGCCCATGCCTCTGCCATTGAGGGAGGAAGCAATGAGGAGATTTTTAAGCCAGTGGTTGTCATAAGCAAAGCCATTAAGGTCTCTAAAGGGAGAGCAGGTAAAAG
>JBGSVR010000161.1:0-1868 GCA_041752855.1 Thermosynechococcaceae cyanobacterium | reverse complement strand
GTGCTGGCTTGGCGAGACTTGGGTTTACTCAGTAAAAACCACCACAGTTCAGCTCCAATTAACCCCAGTCCACCCAGCGTCACTGCTACTTTATTTTCAATGGGCTGTGCAATGGGTTGAAATTGAGTCGTTGTCTGCGGTGCCTTTGTCTCGGCAGCCATACGCCTGAGATAGCTCCCAGTAGAAGTCCAAAGCCTGCCAATGTGCTGAAAAACGCTATTTTCTTATTCATAAGGGCTTTACCGGATCAGCGCTTTAGGTTGAAAGTTCCGCAGTCGTAAAGCGTTGGTAACGACTGAGAACGAGCTGAGAGCCATTGCCCCGCCTGCAATGATGGGGCTAAGCAACCAGCCAAAAATCGGAAACAAAATGCCTGCCGCAATCGGGATTCCGGCAGCGTTATAGATAAACGCAAAAAACAGATTTTGCCGAATGTTCTGCATGGTGGCGCGCGAAAGCTCAATGGCGGTAACAATGCCCTGCAAATCTCCAGAAATGAGCGTGATGTCACTGGCGGCGATCGCCACATCCGTCCCCGTCCCAATGGCAATGCCCACGTCCGCCTGAGCCAAGGCAGGCGCATCATTGATGCCATCCCCCACCATTGCCACGATTTTGCCTGTTTGCTGTAAGGCCATAACTTGAGCGGCTTTTTGATCGGGTCGAACTTCAGCAATCACGCGCCCAATTCCGACCGCTGAGGCGATCTCCTCAGCGGTCGGCCGATTATCTCCGGTCAACATCATCACCTCTAGCCCCATCTGCTGCAACGCGCGAACGACCGCGACAGAAGAAGGCTTTAGCGCATCAGAAATACCCATCATGCCCTGAACTTTGCCGTCTACCCCAAGCCAAATCACGGTTTTGCCTAAATGCTCTAATGTGTCGCGGTGCTGCTGTAAAGATTGAGTATCCACCTTTAGTTCTTGCATCCAGCGCTGAGTGCCAATCTGGATGAGCTGCCCAGAGACATAGCCCTGCACCCCACTGCCTGCAATCGCCTCAAAGTTGCTTACCTCAGCCAAGCTTACTTCTTGAGACTGGGCATACTGTACCACCGCTTCTGCCAACGGATGTTCTGAATTGCGCTCTACGGAAGCGGCAAGCTGCAATAGCATTAGCTCTTGGCTGGTCTGGGTTCCGCTCACGCTGATGAAGTCCGTCACCATGGGCTTGCCTTGGGTTAAAGTTCCGGTTTTGTCTAGAACAATCACCTGTAATTTGTGCGCTAGTTCTAGGCTGTCTGCCCCCTTAATCAAAATGCCGTTTTCAGCGCCTTTGCCCGTGCCAACCATAATGGAGGTGGGTGTAGCTAACCCTAAAGCACAGGGGCAGGCAATGATCAGCACTTCTACCATCGTGATCAGGGCTAAGGTAGGATTGCCCATAACGTTAAACCAGATGACAAACGTGGCGATCGCCGCTGCAATGACCGCCGGCACAAACCATCCTGTCACCTGATCGGCGAGGCGCTGAATGGGTACTTTGGAGCCTTGTGCCTGCTGAACCAGTTGGACAATTTGAGCCAGAAAGGTATCTTTGCCCACCCGCATTACCCGAAACTTAAAGCTCCCCGTTTTGTTGAGCGTTGCGCCAATTACCTCATCTCCAGGCTGCTTTTGAGCGGGAATGCTCTCCCCCGTTATCATGGCCTCATCCACGGTAGAAGCGCCTTCCGTCACCTCACCATCCACCGGAATCTTCTCGCCAGGACGCACCCGTACAACATCTCTGATTCTAAATTAGTTTGTGTCCAGAAAATTTGCCCATGCCTCTGCCATTGAGGGAGGAAGCAATGAGGAGATTTTTAAGCCAGTGGTTGTCATAAGCAAAGCCATTAAGGTCTCTAAAGGGAGAGCAGGTAAAAG
>JBGSVR010000160.1:0-3840 GCA_041752855.1 Thermosynechococcaceae cyanobacterium | reverse complement strand
TAGCGAAAAAGCACCCGCCAAACCCTGTAGAGTAAAGAAAAACTACCCATGAGCGTTGTATATGTCACCTTGGCCTGGTTTAGTAACGGTTTTCGCATTAGCGCTCTACTTTGTGCTGACCATTAATGTGGGTCGGGCGAGAGCTAAGTATGGGGTGCCTGTGCCGCAAATGAGCGGCAACCCAGACTTTGAGCGAGTTGTGCGGGTTCACTACAATACCCTAGAGCAGCTTGTTTTTTTTCTGCCGCTCCTATGGATTTTTTCGCTGTACATTGACCCGATTTGGGGTTCGGCAATCGGCGCGATTTGGGTCATTGGTCGAGGTTTATATGCTTGGGGATATTACCAAGCCACTGAAAAAAGGGGGCCAGGCTTTGCGATCGCCTCTCTAAGCGGCATGATTTTGCTATTAGGCAGCTTAATTAAACTAGGTCTACTGGCCTTCAATACGCTGGTCTAAGCTGCTGCCACCGAACCAAACACAATCTTTGGAATCAGCAGCCCCTCAGACAGCATCCCCATCCCTAAGAACTGTGCTGACGCAGCATAGACCCGTATCCATGATTCAGGGGTATCGGCACTCATTTCCACCGATTTCCCCTGACACCAGTGCAGAGAAGACAATTCATCAAGAGTACAGTGGGGCATCTCTTTAAGCGCCACCGTAGGGTCGGTCAGCACAAGGGAGCCTTGATTCACCTGTTCCTCCAGCGTTTCTAGAGAAATGCTGTTTGCCAAATCAAGCCCACAGCTTTGGGTGCGCACGAGCTGCGCCAAGGTGCCGCCCACCTGAAGCATCTCACCCAAATCACGGGCAATAGAGCGGATATAGGTGCCAGGGCCACAGGCAATCTGAAGCGTGACCTCTGGATGATCTGGATCTAACGCTTGCCAGTCTAAAATCTCAATGCCATAGACCTCAACCGTTCGCGGCTCCGGCTGTATAACTTCACCTTTACGCGCGAGTTTGTAAAGCCGCTGACCATTAACCTGAATAGCGCTATAAATGGGCGGAATTTGCTGAAGTATCCCTTCAAAGGCGCTTAGAGCCTCAGTGACTTCCGCTTGTGTTACCTGTGCAGCAGGGTGAACTTGCAACACTTCACCTTCTAGATCATCCGTTGTGGTTGTAATGCCGAGGCGAACGGTAGCGCAGTAGGCTTTGGCGGTAGGCAAAAATTGCAGCAGCCGCGTTGCAGAACCAACCGCAATGGGCAAGACCCCCGTTGCCAAGGGATCTAATGTGCCGCCATGACCCACCCGCTTTGTCTTGAGCAGGCGACGAACGCGAGCAACACAATCATGGGAAGTCCAGCCCGTCGGCTTATGTAAATTAATAAATCCAAACACGCGCAGCAGAATCCCTTAAGCGTAAACAAACTATTTTTTGACGCCTTCAGGCTTAACGCCGTCGGGAATCAATCCATTGAAAGGCAAAGACTTGACAATGCTCAAGGGCAGCGGGAAACGGCTTAACGCTTCAGCCCCTGCGGGACTCAAAAAGACCTGATTGCTCTGTTGACCTCTCAAGTAAGCCTGCATAAAAACCAGGCTGAGTACGTTGACGTAAGACCGTGCTAATTCCGGTGATGGGCCTTCTAATCCTTTGATTTGAGACAGCCCTTCAGCCGCTTGACTCGAGGGGGCAATGGTTGAGAAATGGTTGCTGTTTTCAATTAAAACCAAATAGCGCTGGAGCGCCTTCAATTGAGAAAACGGCTGGATTTGCTCTGGCAATGCCGGAGCGACAATATCTCGCCCACCCGCGACGATCATGACGGGCACCTTAATCTGAGCCAAACTATCTGCGCCAAAGACACCGCTGGTGATGGGGTTAATGGCGATCGCCGCTTTAATGCGAGCATCCGCCAATGCGTACTGAGCCGGGGGCAGCCGCAGTGCCTGACACTGAAGCCCCAGAGAAATATTGAGGGTGGTATTAAGCTGTTGCCCGCAGTTTTGCTGCAAGGTTTTGAAACTGAGCGGTGCCCCCGCAACCGCCAAACTGGTATAGCCCCCAAAAGACTGACCAATAATGCCCACCTCGTCAAAATTAATCTTGTTCTGGAAGCGTGCATCAGCCTGAGATACAGACTGCAAAGAATCTAGCAAAAACTGGATATCCAGAGGACGATCTAAAAACTCTAAGGGTGCCGCCACCTCTCGCCCACGCCCCTCCAGTAGTGACTGGAGCTGCTGCTTATTGCTGCCCGGATGTTCTGGCACAGCAACCGCAAAACCATAGGAGGCCAAGTGTTGAGCGAGGTAGGCATAAGACTCGCGATCTGAATTAAGTCCGTGGGAAATAACCACCAAGGGCTGAGGCGAATCGGTAACGGGCAAGTAGACATCAGCGACAAATTGGCGCGTTTGAGCGGTATATTGCAGCCTTTTTTGAGTGGAATCCTGAAGGGTAAGGGTAATTTTATTCCACTTCAAAGTGCCAGGCTGCTTAAGCTGCTCTAGTTTTTTTGCATCAGAGGCCGATAAAGGGGGAGCCTTAGACAACGCCTGAATTTGCTGAGTAACCTTATCGCCCTGCTTTAAGAACTGATTCGCGGCACTCACCAACCCCACAATTTCTTCAACATTGACCACCACATCAGGGGTCGGGTACTGACGCAAAATGGTCAGCGGCGTTAAGCCTTGAGGGTCTGAGGCTGCCAATACGAGGGCAGACCGCAGCGCATAAAAGCTGCCCTGACGACTACCGGTTTGAATGAGCTGACTGACGCGACTCAACAGCAGCTCGCCAGGCGGTGAGTAAAAAAATTGGCTAAGCGCCACTGGGGACAGCTCCACTTTTTGCTGTAGCCCCTCTCGCAGTTGCGCTAACTGCTCAGGCTTGACCAACCGCGCATAGGAAACCAAATCTTCGGTCAAAACGCCGTCACGGGCATAGGTTTCAAGGGCGCGTACCGAAATTGATCGCCCCAATATTGAGTAGTTAAAGAGTATGCGCTCCGCTGCGATCGCCGCGCCACCAACGCCGCCAAACCCCAACGAACCCAGCGAGAATGCCGCCGCCAAACTACAACGAACCCAGCCTTCGCTCCAAGTACTATAAAACGATCGCACGTTTTTATCTCCCGAAAAGCAGAGCCTGATATATCCTATTACCCTGCAAGAAATCCAGTCACATTCTGTAAGAATGCTTGACTACCAGAGCGCATTTTTAATCCGGTCTAAGTCTTCAACAGAAAGGGAAGAAACGCCGCGCAATAGCAGCGGCTGAATACTTTGCGCCTGAATTGAAGCTGGATTTAAGAAGATTGCCGTATTGGGCTGCTGCTTCACATAGGTTCTAAAAAATGCAAGCCCGAGCGCCCGCATATAAATCCGCGCCACTTCTGGGGTTCTGCCAATGAGTTCTTTGGGCGTCACAAAAGCACGCTCGGTAGGCTGAAGTTCGTCAATGGTCGAAAAGTGAGTCGCGCCATCAATTAAAACAAGACGCTTTTCAATATTGGGGAGCCAGGTAAACGGCTCAATCTGTTCTGCTAACGGCGGCGTGATGCTGTCTGAAGTGCCTGAAATGACCATCACCGGAGCCTGAACGCTCTTAAAGCCCTCCGCACCAAAAATGCCGCTGGTGACGGGGTTAACGGCGATCGCCGCTTTAACCCGAGCATCTCTGAAGTTGTAGTCTTGTTTGGGCAACTGCTGTGCCTGACACTGAAGCAGCAAAGACAGGTTTAGGCTTTGAGCAAACGACTTATCACAGCCCTTCTGAAGGCTGTCAAAATTGATTTTTGCCCCCACCAAGGCCAGCGCAGTATAGCCCCCAAAGGACTGACCCATCACCCCCACCTGATTGATATTAATCCGTCCCTTAAACGG